>DATCTN010000021.1 GCA_036567965.1 Candidatus Kryptoniota bacterium | reverse complement strand
GCGATACCGCTTCGATTGCTGCCACTGCACAGACGATTTACATAGTCGGCTGTGGTAAGGAAAAAGGCAACGACAACGCAAACAACGTCAAAGCCTATATCACGATCACACCGGATCAGGCTGTGGCGACGGTTCTCAACTGAACTGATAGTTTGACCAGGGATAATGTCATGAGACTTGTCCCTGATTCTTTTCCATCGATGAGTGTGGCACGAGGTCGTGCACAAACTTAACGGCTTGGAGACGATGTTGTAGGCTCTCGTTCCGATAGTTCTTAAGCAGAAGACGCCTCCTCGCAACAAGATGGATAATAAGGCTCGGTACTACGGTACCGAGCCTTTTTCGTTAAGTCGTCCGACTTCCATGGTCAACTGACTTCCATGTCCTTACCCTGCCGGGCCTATCCGCAGCTGACCGGACCTTTTCCTCTCAGAATGAATATTGAATTCTGGAAAGCATTTTCCCCCACGCTTGATGACTTCAGCTGCACGATAAAGAAAGTCCCGCCAGTGTTAATGACGGGACTTACATTGAGACAGATATGTTGGTACTGCCTATTTCATCAACACTCCGCCAGAGCTAACGACGGAACTCCCGGCGCTCCAAGTATTCAAGAGTCGAGCATTATGTGACCGTCACTTTGAAAGTGACGGTCACGTCCAATCGGTCACTTCATCAAAACTCCGCCAGAATAATTCGCGGATTTCCGCGGAAGTATCTTCCCTACTTCAGCTCCAAAAGTTTCTTTATGGATGTGAACCTCTTTCCATCTGTACCTGTGGCATCAAGCCTGTAGTAGTATACTCCACTCGTTAACC
Source organism: Candidatus Kryptoniota bacterium (assembly GCA_036567965.1). Lineage (NCBI taxonomy): Bacteria > Pseudomonadati > Candidatus Kryptoniota > Candidatus Kryptoniota bacterium. The sequence goes on along the minus strand of DATCTN010000021.1, from coordinate 283,402 downwards.
TCTCCAGGTTTATTTCTTCCTGGTACCTTCCTCCTCCCATCGTTCCGTAACTGTATGTCGCTACATCCTGTCCGAGTACATTGTAGATAGTCAGTGTTACTTCCGATTGTTCTTTTAAATTGAACGCTATAGTCGTACTCGGATTAAATGGGTTGGGATAGTTCTGGAATAATGCGAAGTCTGTAGGAGTAGATACATCTACAGTAATCTCATTATATGTATGCTTCACTCCGTCTGTTGTCACATTCTCCAGCTCATATGTGTATTTACCTGCTGTCTGGAGTGAGTTATCAGTATAAGAATATGATTTGCCGTCTGTACTTGTTCCAAGTCCCTTTAGTGCCACATCGCTTGTGTAGCTTGCTATCTCCTTGAATGCTGTCTCACCTTGCATCTCTCTCATTACGATAAATCCTGCATTGTTAGTCTCTGATCCTGTCTTCCAGTCGAGTCTTACTCCATAGTCCTGTGTACTTGCTGTGAATGCAGTGAGACTGACTGATAGTGAGAAGTCTGATGGAATGAAAGATAGCTGATTGCCTCCTCCGCTCAAGTTCCCGTGTATGTCCTGGGCACATACCGCATAATACGAACGATCTCCTGTTATCGGATGAGTGTCTGCAAAAACAGTGTCTGTGGTTGTAGCTAACGCCGTCAGCTCGTAAGGTTCGTCGATTGGTGAAGTGCTTCGGTATATGGCATATCTCCACATGTCCGGTTCTTTATTCTTCTTCCATGACATATCGACCGCACCAGAAACCACATTGCCGGATACTGAACTCGGAGGGTCGGGAGGAATGTTGTCCACTGAATAGCCGCTATCTTCATTAGATATAAAGAACACGTTCGGATCACTTGTATGCGCTGTGACCAGGAACGTGCAACAATGGGTACCTGTGGACGTCGAGTCTTCATACGTTGAAGCGACGACGTTGTATTGAGGTGACTGAACCGCCGGAACACTCGTTATGAAATCGTACAAGATTCCCAGCGTATCGTTCAACGGACCTGGCTCTCCTCTCTTGCCAAGGCCGCTCTGTAATGCCGGAATCCTACGCCATAATCCGTATGTCACAATCTGGTGGGCAGACACTGCCGAGTCGGCGAGTGACCGGCCCCAGCTAATGCGGACTCTTCCTCCCTGATCATTCCCAACGTCCTTTACGCCAACGATGTTGGGCGCTCCATTTACCCAGACCCACGCTGCTCCTGCACCGCTATTGTCCCAATATCCACCGACGATTGCCGTATTGCCATCAGCAGAAAGAGAAACAGACCACCCTTGGCATGCGCCACCAACAGCTCCGGTGCCGACGAGCTTGCCGCCCTGCTGACTCCATACTCCACCAGATCGCGTATACACCCATACTGCCCCCCCCCATGCAGAGCTGTTGTCGGAAGGTCCACCGACGATTGCCGTATTACCGTCGGCAGAAAGAGAAACAGAGTAGCCTTGTTGTGCGGAACCGATAGCTCCGGTGCCAACAAGCTTGGTGCCTTGCTGACTCCATACTCCCCCAGATCGCGTATACACCCACGCTGCTCCTGCATCGCCATTGTCGTCATATCCACCGACGATTGCAGTATTACCATCAGCAGAAAGAGAAACAGAGCCGCCTTGTAGTGCACCTTGTAGTGCACTACCGACAGCTCCGGTGCCGACGAGCTTGCTGCCCTGCTGACTCCATACTCCCCCAGATCGCGTGAACACCCACGCTGCTCCTAAGCCGCTGTTGTCACCAAGTCCACCGACGATTGCCGTATTGCCATCAGCAGAAAGAGAAACAGAGTAGCCTTGTTGTGCGGAACCGACAGCTCCGGTGCCGACGAGCTTGCTGCCCTGCTGACTCCATACTCCACCAGATCGCGTATACACCCACGCTGCTCCTGCACCGCTATTGTCCCCATATCCACCGACGATTGCCGTATTACCATCAGCAGAAAGAGAAACAGAATAGCCTTGACATGCGCTCCCGTCAGCGCCCGTGCCGACGAGCTTGCTCCCTTGCTGACTCCATACTCCCCCAGATCGCGTATACACCCACGCTGCTCCTGCATAGCTACTGTCGCAAAGTCCACCGACGATTGCCGTATTACCATCAGCAGAAAGAGAAACAGAGCCGCCTTGATGTGCGGTACCGACAGCTCCGGTGCCGACAAGCTTGCTGCCTTCCTGTACGTATTGCGCGGTCGCACTGGGTAGTGCAATGCACCACACAACAACGAGCACAGTCAATAAATAAGTACGGTGTGATAACATTTGAACCTCCCTTTTATCTGGATTCCATTGCTAGCCATTCGGCTCTTCACTGGAAATCATGACCTGATTGATTGCAATCTCGCCAGCGTCTCATCTACATGAGACTGAGAAGTCTTAATGTTGCTCGGGAGGGGGATGCCTGGAGGTTCTCTTAGCAGCTCTGCAGTTAATTACCTGACGCATAAATGTAACCGCCCTTTTTGTGATAGTCAAACTCACGACCAGATAATGTGCGGATGTGACCGTCACTTTCAAAGTGACGGTCACATCGCCGTTCCCTCTTTCACACTGACACAGCGGCGGCGTGAACCTTCGGAGACAAAATATGGTTCAGCATAAGGATACATCACCGCTAAACAAAAACATGGAGGAATAAAACGCATGATCATCGTTCACGATATATTTGTCTGCAAGCCGGGTAACGCTTCCAAGCTGGCAAAGATCTTCAAGGAAGCAATGGCTAAGGATCCGAACCTCGTACACATCATGACCGACATGACGGGCCAGTACAACCGTGTCATCATGGTCTCACAGTATAAAAGCCTGACGGAATACGAACAGAGCTGGGAAGCGATGAAGAACCCGACAAAGGAAATGCAGGAAGCGATGAAGAAGATGGAGGGCTATCAGGAAATGTATCTTACAGGCAGCCGCGAGATTTATAAGACGTGGTGAAAAAGATCAGCAACCGTAGCTCTTACTGAACCAGCAGCGGTTACTTCAGCCTGCTCGTCTGCTCAGTTCATCCCATACGCCGAGATCATGTGCTCCCGCGCCAGGTAATCCGCGCTGACGTTAGGCTTCTGAATGAGAAGCGTTCCACCGCCATAGACGCGGGAGAGCTGGCTCGCGAGGAGCTCGAGGTGGTCTTCCATGCTCATCTCCATGTCGTCTGCTTTCGGGATATCGTGGTCGGTCGAGTAATCGGCGAAGTGCCCTTGCCTTAGGAACTCGAGTGCGACCTCCCGCGGTGCGGCGTAGAATTCCTCGTGAAGCTTGTCAGCCAGGAGTATGCGTTCCTGATGTTGCGCGCCGTTCCACGACACCGCCACGCCATGTGCAGCGAGGATCGGGCTGAGTACTCTATACTCAACAAACATCCAGTACGGCCCCGGGTTAATGTTCCAGATTTCTTTCCTGGTAACGAGAGTCATGCAGCTCGTCGTCGGCACGATGGCGACCCAGCGGCTGCGCGTCTCGCAAGACATCCAGGCATCGAAGTCCTTCAGGAACGGTATATAGATTCGTTCTGCGCCCGGCGGCGGGGGCTGCAAGTCGGCGATCGGATTGCTTCCCGAGCGCCTCTTCGCCGGAGGAAGCTCAGGCCGCCGTCGCAGAGGAGGCAGCAGCTGAACGATCGGTGAAGAGCTGTTGGACATCACTCTGCCCTACATGAACAGGTTGAGGTATTCGGTGAACAAAAAGAGTCTGTTCCTCTTGAATCCGGTTACTTCCTTGAGAATGCCGAGGCGTTCAAAGTCGGCTATGAGAGCGCCTGTAGTAGGATGCGTGAGTCCAAGCTTTTGCTTTGCGCTGTTAATGGTTATGACCGGGTTGCTGTACAGCACGTTCATAAATAGTCTGGCACTCTTTACTTTCTTTCCCATCCCGACGATTCTTGTCCCTTCGATATCGTCCTTCAGCTTGAGAATTTTCTTGAGTGTCTCGACACCCGTGTTCGATGTCTCCGCTATCGCGACGAGGATGAATTTCACCCATTGGGTAATGTCGTGGTGAGTTCGAACAAGCGTCAGGTTATCGTAATAGACGCCCTTGTGTTTCTCAAGGTAATCCGACAGGTAAAGTGTCGGTTTGGACAGGAGTCCCTTACTCACGAGGTAAAGTGTAATCAAGAGCCTTCCTATCCTCCCGTTACCATCGAGGAAGGGATGGATTGTCTCGAACTGGTAATGAGCAATTGCAATCCTGATCAGCTCAGGCACGTCTATATTCACGTTGTGCAGGAAATTCTCGAGGTCCCCCATCAGGGTGTCTATTCTGGAATGATGTGGAGGAACAAAGACAGCGTCCTCGATGGAGGCTCCGCCGATCCAATTCTGACTCGTTCTGTACTCTCCCGGCGTTTTGTGTGTGCCTCGGACACCCGCGAGAAGAATTTTGTGTGTTTTCTTCAGCATCCGCGTCGAGAGAGGAATATCCTTCAATTCTTCTATCGCGGCATTCATTGCCGTTATGTAATTCTGGACTTCCTGCCAGTCCTCCCGCTTCCCGGGAAGGACATCCTGCTTGTCTGACACCGCTTCCTCAATTTCAGTTTTCGTTCCTTCGATCCGGCTTGACTTCGCAGCTTCTTTTGCGACGTGCATCCTTATAAAGACATCTATATCCGGAACGGAATGGGCAAAGGCATTGAGTTCGCCAAGCTTGCGGCTCGCGTCAGCCAGAAGCTTATTGATTTTCGGATCGGACCACGACCATTCATGATTAATGGTTGTGGGGTCGAAACTCTTATATCCGTATTGCTGGGTGAAGACGCCAGCCGAATATTCCTTCAGATCCATTTTGGGCTATTTCGCATGGTCCTCAAGTGTTCAGACTTTCATATGGAATCTTATATGTAAGCTTACCTCTCGAAACTAATATAAGATGATCCATATTAAAGGGAAACAGAGTAAGTCAAAATATCAACCCCCGATTATCCCTGGACGAGTCCGCATCCGTTTTTGTGTCTTTTTAGAATGTTTCTCGCAGTTCTTGAGCTCAGTTCACAGCTTTCTGGTACTCTCAACCGGTTCAGACGCAGGTGGCTCTGTTGGATCCTCCTACAAAATGAAGTGAACACCAGAGAAACTGGCGGCATAGAAAGTAGCCTGGACAGGTGATCGCAGTTTGAAGCTTTTCAAGAAAGATATATAAATGCGCCCGACGGCGGGGGCTGCAAGTCGGCAGTCGAATTAAGTCCGTAGAGTATGTTCCTCTTCGCCGGAGGCATCTCCGGCCGCTTCCCGGAGATAAGGAGTTCCACGATATAATCGATAATGAAAGCCGGGTCGCTTCTGTTTCCGCTTCCTTCGGCCGCTGATATGGCATCGGCTATGATTTGGTCTCGAAGGCGCATGGTGATTCTCCTACTCCAACGTAGTTGGTCCGGGTGGATGGAGTCCTATCATTGAGTGATAATAATACATTTTAAGATTCAGAAACCACGACAATCCGAGCCGGGCTTAGAGAAGCGTTACTGGGTGGCGATTCAATCGGGTGGGCGGATGGTTCGAATTACTTTGAGACCAGCGCTTCTAGCAGGGACGATATCTCTTCAAGATGGAAGGCGTTTTCAATCACTACTGCACAACTCTGTCCGTTGTAAAATCTCTGAACCGGCTCAGACAACTGCTTCACGGCGTGGAACTTCAGCATTTTTCTCACTTCATCTTCAGGAAGCATTGCAACCAGAGTGATTTTCTTCTTCCTTATCTTAAAGAAAGCCACATTCCGTCCCTTCACAACTGAGATGTAGTATTTCTGAGGATTAAATCCAACGGAACTGTCGAAAACCAGGAGCTGTTCTTTCAGCTTGGAATAAACCTTCTTAATGTTCTCAGATACTCCATCAAAATGGTATTCTTCGGAGTATTCTCGCTTTTCTGATTCAGGTCTTGTCTCACCATCAGCATCGATGTACTTAATACTTTCAAACTCGGGATGCATCATGAATATTTCGTCCGAGCCGCTGATTAGCTTCTTCACTATCATTGGCTTGACGGCCTTTCCCCAGGTGTCAAAGTACGTCTCACTTATTTCAGGTAGTTCTGGCTTCTCGGCATCGAGGATAAGTAGAATATTCTGACTATTTTCGATTGTGTCTTTGAGGAATTTATAGACTTCCTTGTCCCCAAGGTAAGCTTTGAATTCCTTCTTCAGCTCAGAATCGCCATTCACTAACGAAAATATCTTCTCAACGAGTTCGGCTTGGTTGGCAGTATTTTTAAAGAAGCCGAAGAATTTTGTGATCTGAGGAAAAATATGGTCAAAAAAACTGTGGGTGGAGAGCTCTACCTCTACCAGGTAAAACTCTGGGTTGTCAATATCCGAAAGATCGAACAAGAAGGCATCTGGGATCGAGCCACCGAAAGTCTTGGTCGAAATCTTCTTCTTTGCATCAATGATTATCGAATCCTTCCCAAAGAACAACTTGGAATTGGAAATAATGTCTTTCTCGAATTCATCTTCTCTCTCGAACGGGTAGTCAGTGTACTCCCTCTTGTTATGGAAGAGAATCACGTTGTTTGCTCCTTCTTGCTACCGTGATCCCTGGCCCTACTCTTCCCCGCTGCTCTCTTGCCTTTCGCAGACTCCGCTTTCCTCTTCAAAAGTTCTATGAAATTGACTGTCGGAAGCATAATCTTGCCGTGCAAGGAAGTCCCTGTAGCCTCCGCAACAATTCCTCTCGCTACGGAGTATGCCATAGCAAGCCCGTTTGGACCGAGCAGTTTGTCAACGTCCTCTTTGGGGGTGTTTCTGTCAAACTCAAACAAACCGTAGATCCTAATATGAATTCTGTACGCACATTTTTTGTAACGGGCCTCAGAGTCGTTCAGCCTAACATCAAGGTCTATCCTGAATTGCGCCCCATCCTTTCGTTGTTTCATCTCAAAATTTACACTGAGGTCATCTTTGGTGGGGCTGCCGCGATGTGGATGAAATTCAGGGTTAGCTTCAACATGCAAGAGCTGGACAACAAAGTCCTTAAGCTGCATTGGGGACAGGGTGCTCATCGGCTTCCTCTCTGGGCTTGAACAGTTTGAAGTTGGCTTCTGCAAATATGCATTCGACATCTTCTCTATCGAATGCGCTCGCACGAGCGCTCATATGAACACTAAACTCCGCGTTCAGTGCTCTTGACACCTCAAAAAGCTTTTTGAGGGTGAGGTTCTCGGATCCCCTGAGCAGCTTGGTAACGTACGCGGCAGAACAATTGAGTTTCTCGGCAAGTTTTCCACGTGTCATGTTCTGCGTCTTGAGCAACGATGCGATGTCCTCAGACACACGCAGAATAAGCCCCTGGAAAATGAACTCGGGATCATCTTTGAACTTATCAAGAAGTTGATTGAACCGTTCTTTAGGTTCCATAGATGCCCTCAGATTGATTATCTAATATTTTCGAGCAGTTGTTTGGCTTTCTTTAAATCGGACTTTGATAACCTGTCCGTTTTCTTCTTCAGAGCGTGCACCAAAACAATGGTACGCTTTCCCTTCACTGGTAGAAATCCACAGAGAATTCTCAGCTGGAAGGATTTGAATGCATAGATTGGCCCATCCTCATGCTTGAACTTTTCTTCGTTCCGAATTTCACCCTGGTCACAAAACAGCTTGAAGAGATTTAGAACTTTCTTCTGATCTGGTTCCGACAGTGCTTCGATAAACTCGAGAACTTGGCAACGGCCTGACTCATCCACACAAACCGCAATTTCACCTTTTGGCCCTGACTGAATCTGCTTTACTGACACTTGCAAGTTAACCTATAGGTTAAGTAATGTCAAGAGGCAAAACGATGGAAAAAACCCACGGTTTTTTCTCCTTTCGTAAGATTCTGTCAGACAAAGGTCTCGTTCTCGGAGGGGCACTCATGTCTTAATTCTCTGGGCTATAAGGCGGATAAATGTTCCTGTCATGTAAACATAGAATTCCGCAAGCTCATAGGTAAGTTCAGTATTGGGCTCATTGCCCTCCCTTCGTCCATGTCTTGAAGAAAATTCGTGCGCAGTTTTTGAGTACAAGAACAGCATCTGTCCCCAATGTTCTTCTAACCCGACAAACCTAACAAACTCTTTTCTCATCTCATCGGAATCGAAGGGCTTATCTTTTTTAAGGATCGGTTTAACTAGAGACTCAAGGCTGCTGTATGCATTTGTAATGGCATCTTTGAGGTTCTTCCTCAACAGAGAACCAAGGGAGTTCTCAAAGAGCTCCCTTGTCTGCGGGAAGTTTTCCAACCAAGTAAGCGTTTCAAGAACAAGTGCCCTGTCAAGCTCCTCAGCTCCTGCCCGAGTAAATTTTCCATCGTGAAAGTTGAAACCCGGGTTGAGAGCACAATATTGCATAGCTTCTTCAATGGATTCCGTGAACCGTTCGTAAAGCGAAGGGTAACCTTTTCGAACAATACCAAGAGCGATTTCGCAGATGAGGATGCACCTTTCAATATTTTGGTTTCGAACGGCAGAGGAGAAATAGGGGTTCAGAGGTTCCCCCAAAGCAAAAGACACCTGTTGCCAAAGAGTTCCATGAACTCCCAATACTTTGGCGCCCTCCACTAGACGATCCAAAACTTGAGCAATCCGCTCTACTAATCTTCTCTGTTCAGAGTCGATCTTCGCGTTGAACCCCAACCTAGCGTAGATTTCTTTTATCATATTTGCTGTCTGACAATTATGTCCCAATTCCTTACGGACGGACAACTGGCAGAGTCACTAATTTTCAAGTATCCTTGATTTTTCACAGCTCCCCCTTAAACGCCTTGTCCAGCACCGACGGCAGTATGGCCTCCAACTCCCTCGTGGTTCCATGTTGTAGGAGAACGAGCTTATTAAGTACTCCTTCAAACTCATCTAATTTGTCGGTAATCTGGTTCTGGGCCTCAATGGGCGGGACTGGAATTAATTTTTGTTCAAGGAACATTTCCGGCACACGCTGCTGACCAGCGGAACCTTTGAAGTGTGAAGCCGCATCATCGCGGAAAGATCTCAGCCGCACGAGGTTCCAGATCCATTTACCAGAAACCTCAGGCCGGGGACGTATTACGTGAAATTCTGTTGAGCCAAATCCTAAGCCGTTTACCAAATCATGCGCCAATGCGGATTTGCCATTTTGCATGCACGGTGTGATTCGTGCGAAAATCACGTCGCCATTTTGAAATCGAGTGTGGCCCTTCCAAACCTCTTCACATTTCTTTATAACAGGATGTAGGATTTTTCCAGAGACATCATCGACAGCACTCATAGGGACAAACGACACTTCCTTTGACGGTTCTAGCACTGATGCTCCAACCAATCGCGGGTTTATTTCGGCCACCTCCGATAGCAATTTCATTTTTGTGGATGGGCTTGAGATAAGCTTCTCAAAATATGCATCCAAAAGAACTGATGATTCGGCAAGGGCTTCGTCTCTCAGCTTTCTCACCTCCTTGATCTTCGCAGCAAGTCCTTCTATTCGTGCCACGATGCGGCGCTGATTCTCGAGCGGAGGAAGAGGAATCTCAATCGAGAGAAACTGATCTGGACTTACTGTTTCTCTCCTTGCCCCGATCCCTCTCGACTTGAAACGAAGTCTTTCCCAAACGTTTGACTGCTTACAATACCAATCGAGATAATTGATGTCCAACTGCTCGGAGTCAGCCCTAAAAGTTGGAAACACCGGCGAGACATACCAACCGTCGAAAGATTCTGTAACCTTGGCGATTGCCCCTTCCCAAGCCTTGGGTTCACTGATCACAAAGTCACCTCGATGCAGTCTATTCAACTTTTTATAAGTTGTAGAACTTCCCGCCAAGGGACCGCGCGCCAAGAGGCCCCTAGCGAAGCTGTAAACCCCGGCGATCATGTATTCCCTAAGAGGGTCAACTGGGACTTCATCAAGAAGAAGATGAAGAACATCACCCAGCACGACCCGTTTCACATCGTTATTCTTCATCGATTACCCGATAGAGTGCGCAATATATCCTGCATGATCTCCGATATCCGATTTTCCTTCTCCAGAATGCTATTGGCTAATTTTTCAGGTGGCAAGTGTTCCAGTTCGTCTTTCTCACTTGGGTTTTTGATATCAAGATCGACCGAGACGAGATTTCCTTCAGCGTCGTACTTCAACACATCTTTAGCTTTGACTTTCCATGCCCGTTCATTCTCTTTGCGCTTTTTCCACCAGGCGATACAATCTGCAAACTCCTCGAACTGAATCGGCGCCGTCTTTGTGTAGTTCTTCTTCCCCTCAGGAAGCGGCTGTTCGTAATACCAGATTTCTTCCGTACCTTTGGAACGGTCGAAGAAAAGAATGTTTGTAGGTATGCCTGTGTAGGGAGCAAAGACGCCCTCTGGCAGCTTGACAATCGTGTGAAGGTTGAATTCCTTCAGCAATTCTTCTTTTATCTTGGCACAGACTCCGTCGCCGAACAACGTTCCGTTTGGTACAATCACTGCCGCCCTTCCGGGTTTGCCTACTCGCCTCAACTTCCTCATGATGAGCTGAAGAAAGAGGAGCGCGGTCTCGGATGTCTGTTTATCCGCAGGGAAATTGTTTCGGATTCCCTTTTCCTCTTCGCCGCCGAAAGGTGGATTCGTCATTATTATATCAACTCTGTCCTTCTCTCCGAGATCTGAAAGTTTCACTTCGAGACTGTTCCTTGGAGAGATTTGCGGATACTCCAACCCGTGGAGCAAAAGGTTCAATTGGCAAAGCATGTAAGGAAGAGTCTTGGCTTCGCCACCATAAATGCTTTCCTTCTGGAGAGTCTCCCTCTCTTCAACTGTCTTGCACTGCTTTTCAACGTGGAGATAAGACTCAGCAAGAAATCCGCCTGTTCCTGCGGCGGGGTCGAGAACGGTTTCACCTAACTTCGGGGCCATAACTTCGACGATGAATTTTATTACAGGTCGAGGCGTATAGAACTCGCCGGAGTCGCCGGCCGAATCTCTCATCTCTTTCAAAAGAGACTCGTAAAGGTAGCCAAGTGTGTGTATCTCATCGGACGAATTAAAATGGATGCCGTTGATCTTGTTGATGACTTCGCGCAGGAGGTAACCGCTTTCCATACGGTTGCTGAGTCCCTTGAAGACGTTAGATATTATATCGCGTCTATCACCGTTCGTACTCTGGAGCGATCTCAAGTATGTGAAAAGTCCAGCTCCTCGCTTCCCATCAGGTCGTAACGCTTCATCATTGTTTATGAAATCTTTCAGTGCATTTCCAGAAATTCCATCTTCCTTTGCCGCCCAATCGCGCCAACGATACGGTGATTCGATTCCCGGCTTAAACTTCTCACCCCTCAACACCGCATCGGTTTCCCTTCTCTGCTCCAAATCATCTAGGAACTTGAGAAACATTATCCACGTCAGCATCGGGAGCCGATCTAAATCGCCGTTGAGTCCTTTGTCTTTACGCATTATGTCGCGGGCAGACTTGATTATGCTGCTGAGTTGCTGAGCGGTGGTTAATGGCTGCGAAGGATTTGTCTTTTTTGTTTTGCTCACTTGCTTTCCGTTTAACTATGCGGCATACAGGAAGACCTGGAGACTATCGACAGCCTCTTTTAGTCTCTCTGCTCCGCCAAATGTCTTTGTTATCTCGATAACGTTTCCGTGGTCGGAAATCGGCGGGACTTTCAACACGTCAGGCATCGTAAATTGCGTGGTGCCATGTTGTGCGTATTTCTCAAGCAGTTCCTCAAGGATTGCTTTTGCCTCTCCACCATATTTCTCGAAGAACTCTTTCTTTTCTTTCCTGACCCGCTCTGCTCGTTCACGCCTCGTTCTCAATGGAGAATTAAAGGCGACATAACACAGCAGATCAAAGGGGTCGGCGTCTGGTTGATTCGTTACTTGGGCGAGTTTCTCAAAATCTATTCCTCTTTCTTCGAGCCGTTCAATGATCTCCGATCTGTCTTTTGGATTAGCCCAGTGTTTCCTTAGATCGATCATGGATGGAAAAAGCGTGCGAACCTTGTCGGCGGTGTAGTCCGAGTACTTTACTACGCTCAATTGTTTGCCGTCAGGATCGAGTTCATAGACAAGTTCTGACGCAATTTCAACCTGTCCGCCATCATAATAGTATTTTCGTTTAACTCCCTCCGAATCGTCGCTTAGCGGGGGCGGAGTTTCATCCGTGCTCTCCTTTATTCCCTTGTACTCATGCTCCTCGAATTCAACTTCTGATTTGACGGTCTCTCCTGCCTCATTAATCTCCTCATCAGTTGCGAGAGCAGGTTCACCGTCGAATTCCGGATCGGCAAACAGGCGTGTCGCCGAACCGGTATAGTCGATTATATTGAAATAGAATTTTCCATAATCATCACGCACTCGCGTTCCCCTCCCAATGATCTGCTTGAATTCAGTCATCGAGTTGATAATCCGAGCAATGACAATATTCTTGCAGGTCGGAGCGTCGATGCCCGTCGTCAGCATCTGCGAGGTTGTGAGAATAACAGGACTGACCGACTCGATCTCCTGAAACTTTGAAAGGTGGGTGCGACCCGTGGTAAGCTCAAGGGCGGTGACGCGACAGACATAATCCGAGTATTGGGTAGTCAGATCGGCGTTCAAGTTTGTCAGTGCGCCGCGCATGTCCAACGCATGTTCTTGATCGACACAAAAGATAATGGTCTTGTCGAAGCGACTCGTCTCCTTCAAGAATTTTGTCAAATGTTTAGCGATGGCCTCCGTCCTCATCTTCAACGCGACAAGTCTTTCAAAATCCTCTGTATGATATTCTTTGTCAGGGATCTCTCTCCCGTACCTGTCGAGATCCCCTTTAGAAGGCCTCCAACCTGCCGCGTCCATGGTAGTCACGACTCTATGGACTTTGTAGGGTGCCAGGAAACCGTCTTCAATTCCTTGCTTCAGACTGTATGTATAAATTGGGTTCCCGAAGTAAGCGTAGGTATCTTTATTGTCCTGCCTGAGCGGGGTTGCTGTCATCCCGAGCTTGTATGCCGGGCTAAAGTAATCCAATATCTCACGCCAGTTGCTTTCCTCGTCGGCGCTTCCACGATGACACTCATCCACAATGATCAAATCGAAGAAATCTTTGCCGAACTCTTTATACAACCCGGGTCTTCGCTCGTCGCGGGCAATCGCTTGATAAATCGCAAAGTATATTTCACGACCCTTGCTTATCGTACCGTTTTCAATTTTATAACGCGCGTCTCCAAAGGCTGCAAAGGTTTTATCTTTGGGATCGTCGACCAGGACACTGCGGTCGGAGAGATAAAGAATTTTCGGCTTGCGATGCTCTCCCATGCGATTCCATCCGGCACTCCAAAGCTTCCAAGAAATTTGGAATGCTACGTCCGTCTTCCCTGTGCCAGTCGCCATCGTCAGGAGAATACGTTGCTTACCTTTCAGTATCGCTTCGATGCTTCTATTAATTGCAATGTCCTGATAGTAACGGGGAATCTTTCCTCCGGAATTGTAGGGGGTAAGGAGCTTCTTTACTGCGTCGTCGTCGAATTTAGATTTGCATTTCAAGCGGTTGAACAATTCATCCGGGCTGGGGAATCTAAGCAGGTTCGTTTCCCTTCCGGATAGATAATCGAACTCGACGATTCCATGGCCGTTGGTGGAGTAGGCAAACTTTAGCCCCAGCATCTCAGCATATTCTTTTGCCTGCTGCAAGCCGTCGCCGGGCTCTTTGTATGCTGCCTTAGCTTCCACAACTGCGACAGTGAAATCCCTCGTGTACCTCAGAAGATAATCCGCCCTCTTCTGAGGTCTTCTTTTGATTTTGTTCCCGATTACGACTATCCGACCGTCAGTGAAACTTTTCTGCTCTGTCAGCGAGTGAGGTTCATCCTCCCAGCCCGCTTCGGCCAGTTTTGGCAGGACGTATTTGCGACAGGTGTCGGCTTCAGTAATCACCCTTCGACCTGAATATCAGATGTCAATTTGAGCCCTTGTCTCCCTGATGCGAACTTGCCAAAGTTATACTGCGCCCTCTACTATTCCAAAATTCAGCCCATGCGTGGCACTCTCGTTTGCCGACGCAATGCAGTTTAGCCATTCAACCCTTGTATCTTATCGCGTTGTGCCATTCCAAGAACTCCCTGGATGGTCGCACTAGCTCTTGTAGGGGAACAGTCAGCAGATTCTTACCGTGGTACTTTCTATAATCTTTTCCATTGTCGAAATCCCCTTTCAACCTATGACTCACTTCCACGCGTAACTGAGGCGTCACGGTGATGTAGCCTGCATCAAACAAGATATGGACGTCAGCGCGGAGGAGGAGACCGTTCTGAGGATTATGAGGACCGTGATCCTTGAATGGTTTTATGTGTGCCGCTTCAAGAACTGGGGTGGTTCTTTCTCCAGTAATCGCGCAACGTCTCTGATATAGGTCAAGTAGTAAAGTCTTGAAGCCTCCCTGGCCCAGCCTAGCCTTTGCAAGGTATGCGGCGCCGTAGCCGCCAGGAATGTCTGAGATGTAGACCTCTTGATTTTCGGCCGCCATCCCCTTTCTCTCGAGCAGAAGTGACTCAACCTTCGACCACAACTGTCTGCCACTTTTGTTCGACGTATCGTAATATTGGCCTTGCTGATTGCTCAAGCTGAAGTCTGAAGGTGTTGGAATCCAGTCCTTCTTGTCGAAGAAAAACGGGGAGTTCAGAACCATGCATCCAATGGAATACTCACTATCGACCTCGGCCTCGTGCTCTTGTATGAGGGCAACTAGGCCAGGCAAGCTGTCTGCACCGTTTTTATCTCCGAATGCGTCCCAGGCCATCGAGATCGGGAGCACTGAATAGTGCAGATAAAAACCGCCGCCGGCAATGGCGTTCTCCGGAGATTTCAGCTTGAAGAGAAAGGGTTGCCCCGGCTGGATAGTCGTGAGGCGGGTTTTGGAATGCGGCTTCCAGAAATTGACCTCGTCTGGCATCGGCTTCAGTGTCGCCAGGTAGTGGTACCACTTATTGTCAGTTACGGCGACGTAGAAGTTCATGGCTCTGCGTAAATTAAACCACAAGAGGCGCGTCTACGCGTCTGCGCGCTGAAGCGCACTAACATGCACTTCATGCACGTGCTGACGCTACGACGCGCAGGCACGGAGGAAGAATAATTAATCTCTCTGTGTCTCCCGTGTCTCTTTGGTTAATTTCATTCGCAAAGGCTCCCCTTCATTCCACTTTGCCATTTATGCCAACGATGAATATCATGGACCCGGGTTATGTATAGAATGTATATAGTGCGGAGGAGAAGAAAAAGTGGAGAGGGTTAAGCGTTCGCACTCTTGCGAGTCAAGCAGCTGCAGCATGGATTCTCCATGACCGATCATTCAACGCGCGCGATAGGCGCACGCACCCCGCCGCACGTCAGCGATTCATTGACAGTCATGGACGGATGAAACGAGCAATTTATTTTGAGCTAATATTTTTTTCAACATCGCCTAACCGGAGTGTGAGCGCCGTGTTGTCGCTTTTCTTTCGCCGCCGCCCGATCGTCCTGCCGCAACTTCCCGGTTTCGTTTTTTCCACTGCCAGAGACCGGATGTAATTTCCTGCGGAAGTCGATGGCCTAGCGCTCTGGCAGCGAGAACAATCTGTCCGCGATGGTGGGCTTCGTGTGCCACGAGGTACGTCATGAAGTGTACCACATCGGAGGGGATATTAGACCAGGTAATATTAATGTTCAGCGCTCCCCCATCATCGAGACCTGCGGTCAGCAAGTCGACGATCCCCTGGCTGCTCCGCTTCAGGGCACTGAGTAGTTCATTACGACCGACACGCCTTCGGTCGACACTCTTCGGTACTTTAATCCCGTATTGTTTGCCGACCATTTTGATCCACATACACCGCGCATTATGGATATGGCCTGCGATCATGCGGATCGTCCGCCGTGGCGCGCCCGGAACCTTTTCGCTCCATAATTCCGCCGGGAGGTTTTCGAAAAAATATTCAGTCACCCGGTTGTTTGTACGCCAGGCGGAGAGAAGTTTATCGTGTTGATGGTTAGTCTTCATTCGGATCTTTTAAATTACATCTTCACGTGCATTGGGGTAGCGCTTAAGCGGTGCGGGAAAAAGGTCGTCAGTCTGCATAATCATTCGACGGACCGGATGTGCCGCTTCCTTCCATGGACGCTTCCCATGCCATTCATGCCAACGATCAATATCATGGACACGGGTTATGTGTAGAATGTAAACGGTGTGGAGGAGAAGAAAAAGAGGTGAGGGCTCATTTGACTGAGAGGCGTGTTGGAAGACGGGCCTAACCCGCTACGCCTGGAACGTCGTTTCATGAGGGGGATTGTCCGTCGGAGACGGATTTCGTCCGTCCGCCCCACCCAATGTCTGGGGAGAGGTCCTCAACCTCGTCGTCCGTCGGAAACATATACGGACGGACTCCTCGCAAAGACAGGTGGATGGGAGAGGCGTCCCCACGCACCATACAATTGCATGAAGTTTCCTTGTTGTGTATTTTATAGACGCAGTTGCGGTCTTTTGACAAGTTGTAGCCTGGAGAGGTGGCCGAGTGGCTGAAGGCAACGGTTTGCTAAACCGTCATACTCTGTAAAGGGGTATCGAGGGTTCGAATCCCTCCCTCTCCGCCAGAGGTTCCATCCCATCATTGTTCCATCACCGAAGCAAGTGAGTGGCTGAAGGCAATCCGCCATAGGCGGACTAGACTGTCATACTCTGTAAAGGGGTATCGAGTCCGCCTCCGGCGGAGAATCCCTCCCTCTCCGCTTCAAATGCAGTTGACTCCACAAGTATCGAGGGTTCTCCCGAAGGGATCCGCCTGTGGCGGAGAATCCCTCTTTCCGGTCGACGGAGCTCCGAAGGAGCGCAGTCGACCTCTCCGCCAGAGGTTCCATCCCATCATTGTTCCATCACCGAAGCAAGTGAGTGGCTGAAGGCAATCCGCCATAGGCGGACTAAACGGTCATACTCTCTAAAGGGGTATCGAGTCCGCCTCCGGCGGAGAATCCCTCCCTCCGGTCGACGAAGCTCCGAAGGAGCGCACCCGACCACGGTCAACGAACCTCCGCAAGGAGCGAAGTTGACTGCGCAGGGCTTCGTCGGGTGAACTCGACCTTTAGTCGACGAAGCTCGAACACATCATGGTCCACCGCTCTCGTCGAATCTCCACAAGAGCGTAGTCGACTTTAGTCGACGAAGCTCCTTCAGGAGCGAAGTTGACTACGCTAAAGCTTCGTCGAGCGCAGTCGACTACTGGCGGGACTTCGTAAAGTAAACCGCTGTGGATGAAGAACCCGTTCGATCGTCTCAGCTGAAAGAAACGCTGTCTGACGGAAAGTAATTGAATTACGGATTAGCTTTGCTCGAATAGTCATGGCGGAGTATGGTATTCTATTACGTGTATTTCTTGAGGAGTACTCTGCGGGACTTCCTGTATGTTGGCTCTACAAATGATCTCCGCAGAAGACTAAATGAACATGTTACGGGTTTGATCCAATCTACAAAGGCGTATCGACCACTTGAGCTCGTCGCTTATGTTGCCGTTCAAACCGAACGCAAAGCCAGAGAACTCGAAAAGTATTTCAAGACAGGTTCTGGCAAAGCTATTCTGAAGAAGCGAATCGTTTAGTCGACGAAGCTCGGACACATCATAGTCCACCACTCTCCTCGAATCTTCACAAGAGCGTAGTCGACTTTAGTCGACGAAGCTCCCCTGGAGCGTACCCGACTTTAGTCGACGAAGCTCCTCCAGGAGCAAAGTTGACTACGCTAAAGCTTCGTCGAGTATAGTCGGGACGGATGAAAACGGTTAATATTAATCCGCGTAAATCCGTCTAAACCGTTTTATCCGTATCCTTTTTCTTTGTACCGGCCCGCCGGCTTAAACACTTTTACCGGAAACGATTCCCCCACAATTCTCCTTGCTTCGTCAAGCGACTCGACTTCCCCATCCGCCATCGCCTGTACCATGATATTCCCCAAAGCCGTTGCTTCCGCAGGACCCGCAGTCACAGGAATCCCGCAAGCGTCCGCAGTCATTTGATTCAGCAAGTCGTTCCTTGATCCTCCTCCCACTATGTGAAGCCGCGATGTCTTCCTTCCCGTTATACACCTCATCTTCTGCAGGGTAGATGAATACTTAATTGCTAGACTGTGAAGTACGCAGAAAACAATTTCTTCATCCGTCTGCGGAATCCGTTGATGAGTCTTTTTGCAATAATCTCTTACGACGGCTGCCATATAGGGCGGGTTCAGGAACGACATGTCTTCCGGATCTATTACCGACCCGATCCTGCGCGCGTGCTCGGCCATATTCGAAAGTTCGTCGTAAGAATAGTCTTTTCCCTCGACTTTCCAATTCCTCCGAAGCTCCTGCAGAAGCCACATTCCCATTACGTTCCGTACAAATCTGATTCTGTTGCGTACTCCACCCTCGTTCGTGAAATCATCTCTAAGCGCCTCTTCACTTACGTTGGGATGGTCCAACTCGGTTCCGATTATTGACCAGGTACCAGAACTCAGGAAAGCCCAGTCGTCGCCTGTGGCCGGAACTGCCGCGACCGCGCTCGCCGTATCGTGGCACCCAACCGCAACGACATTAACATCTTCCCCTAGCCCGCTTTCCCGTCCGAGTTCACGTGCCAGTGGACCGAGTATAGTCCCCGGATCCACGATAGGAGCCATAATACCTATCGGCAATCCGAGACTTGAAAATATTTTGCTGTCCCATCTCTTTTCATGCACGTTCAACAACTGTGAAGTCGATGCGATCGTGTATTCGGATAATTTTTTCCCCGTAAGGAAATAATTGAAAAGGTCAGCCATGAACAGGAGCGTCACGGATGAATTAAGCCTCGCTGGATTGTCGCAGAATTCGGAATAAAGCTGATAGATCGAATTGATCTGCATGAATTGTATTCCCGTGCACGAATAAATCTCCGCCTTTGAGATTTTTTTGAACACCTGTTCCATCATACCGTTTGTTCTCGAGTCCCGGTAGGAATATGGCTGCTCGATGAGTCGGCCATCTTCTCCGACGATCGCAAAGTCGACTCCCCACGAATCTATCCCGACCGACGAGATGTCTGCATGACCCTGTTTCACTGCAAGTGATAGTCCTTTCTTCAGCTCGTCAAGCAGATAGGCGGCGTCCCAGTGGAGATGTCCGTCGATCGTGATTTGCCTGTTTGGGAACCGGTGTACCTCTTCGAGCCGAACCTTACCGCCGGACACAATACCCAGGATTGCTCGTCCACTGTCGGCGCCGAAATCAAATGCGAGGTACTTCTTCAAGGATGGAGTCCGTAGAGCGGGCCGAAGTTTTTGCACGCCCTGTAATCGGCACCCTCCAGGTCCTGCGTGCCGAACGCGTTCCACGCACTTGGCCTATAAATCCTTTCCTGAGCCACGTTGTGCATGTTGACCGGAATCCTGAGCATCGACGCGAGGGTGATGAGTGCGTCGCCGATGTGTCCGTAGCCTATTGCACCATGGTTGGCGCCCCAGTTTGCCATTACAGAGTAGACGCTGGTGAAGGCACCGCTCCCTGTGAGGATCGGAGCGAACCATGTTGTAGGCCAGGTCCGATCTGTGCGCCTGTCGAGGGTCCGATTGACATCGGAAGGTAGTTCGACCGTATATCCTTCGGCAATCTGGAGAACGGGACCCAGACCTTTCACAAGGTTTATCCGGCTCATAGTCACCGGCATGTCTCCTTCTGTAAGGAATTGAGACGAGAATCCGCCGCCGCGGAAGTATTCGGATGTCGCGGGACACCAGCGCGTCGCGTTGAGACAGGCAATTGCTTCCTCGGATGAGATTTCCCAAAACGGTTTCATTGCCGGTTTCCCTCTCAACCGCTGTCTTCCTGTACCATCAAGCGTGGTGGATCCGGAATTTATGAGGTGAAGAATGCCGTTCGCAGCTTTTCCCTTCAGGGATTTCCTGGTGATTCGTTTCACCGCTGCCGGACTCCAGTATGTCCTGACATCGGAAAATATCTGCGCGGTGCCGCTGAGAAGATGACTGAGAAGCATGGCCGTGCCGTTCAGACTGTCATTTTCGGTCGCCATGATATAAGGTTGTCGAATGCCGTTCCAATCGAAAGAGGAATTCAGGATTGCCTCGAGAAAATCTCCGTTTGGAAAATGATCCGTCCATTGTCTTTGTCCCTGGAATCCGGCGACAATCGCGTTGTGACCCATGGCTTCTTCACCGAAACCCGCTTCCGCGAGTGCAGGGTTTCCGACCATCAGGTCCCTGGCGATGATTGCCATCTTGACCACGAATTCCCATTCGTAGTCCTTGCGCTCGCGCGATTTCTTTTCCGTGTTTGGGTCTTCACCTTCATTGCAGTATCTCCTCGTCCACGCAAGAGCTGTTTCGAATTCCTTCCGGTCAAAAATATTCTCTTCGACTCGACGGATGATTTCCGACATGTCTACCGTCTCGTTCCGCATGCCGAGGTAATCATGGAAGAAGCTGGGATCGACCACCGATCCTGCGATTCCCATAGATACAGATCCGATGGACAAGTACGATTTTCCTTTTAGCTGTGCCGCTGCAAGACCAGCCTTCGCAAATCGCAGCAGCTTGTCCTTCACGTCCGCAGGGATCGTCGTGTCGCCGGCGTCCTGGACGTCTTTACCATAAATACCGAATGTGGGAAGACCCTTCTGCGTGTAACCAGCGAGTGCCGCTGCGAGGTAGACAGCTCCGGGGCGCTCCGTCCCGTTGAATCCCCACACAGCTTTCGGCATGACCGGGTCCGGGTCCATCACCTCTGTACCATAACACCAGCACGGCGTCACCGTGAGCGACACGCCCACGCCTTCTCTCGCAAACAGCTCCGCGCATTCCGCCGCCTCAGCTGCTCCACCGATACAGAACTTAGGAATAACAAACTCTACCGGCAGTCCGTTTGAGTGCTTAATGTTCTCTCCCAGAAATTTTGCGGCGGACCGTGCCATCGACATTGTCTGGTTCTCGAGCGATTCCCTGACGCCCTTGCGTCTGCCATCGATGACGGGACGTATTCCGATTTTCGGCATGCTTCCCTTGAGACGATTCACGGGCGCATTCAATTTGAAAGATTCTGTCTTCATGACTTCAGCCTTTCTATTTTCTTCGGGGCCGACGCACCGGCTTCAACCCGACATCTTTGCGAATCCCGAACTTTTCTCTGAGAGAAATCAGCTGACTCACCTGCTTCTTGTTTAGTTCATTGATTCTCCCCAACTGATGAGCGAGGAACTGGATTTTAGCTGCATGCTCCAATGTTTCCATCTTGTGGTACGCCGAGAGGACACTGCTGCCGACCGTCGTCGCGCCATGATTCGCAAGCAGGAACGCATCGTAGTCCTGTATGTATTTTGCCATAGCGCCATACAGTTCGTATGTGCCGGTTGTTCCATATTCCACCACCGGGACACGGCCGACCGCAATTATGAATTCCGGGAGTATCATCTTATCGAGAGGAATCCCTGCGACTGCAAACCCGGTTGCGTAGGGCGGATGCGCATGACAGATCCCATTGACGTCGGGACGATCTTTGTATATCTGCACATGCATGTTGGATTCAGACGAAGGTTTTCTCTTTCCTTCGATCAGCCTGGCGTCCATATCGATTATTATGAGATCGTCGCGCTTCATAAATCCTTTACTCACACCAGTCGGAGTAATCAGGACCGATCGTTCGTCGAGGCGCAAACTTATGTTACCGTCATTCGATGCCACGAATCCGCGATCGTATACTCTTTTCCCGACCCCGATCATTTCGTCTTTCATTGAATCGAGCGTTGATTCCATTATTTTTCTCCAGACGTTCTAATTTTCGATTTTAATTCGCACTCCTATGAACTCTTTCCCTTTCCGAACGGCCAATACCTGAAGACGTAGAATGAGCCGATGCAGATCAGGAGTGCTCCCCACCAGATATCAGAGTGCAATTCTCCGAGCACGACGAGATGTTCAGGCGGTTTGATCAGATAGTAGATACCCGCTCCGGTAATCAGGATCCCGTACACCAGGACAAGCGAGCCAATGAAGAACCAGATTTCGATCTGTCCGGATTTTTTCATGTTCAATCTGTCACCAGAAAATGATATTGACCGTAATGAGAACAACGAGCACTACGCTCGCCCACAACTTAGGGTGCCTGTACCATGGAATCGGCCCCTCATCCGGCGCGTGTGTAAATCCGTAAACAAGATTCTTAAGTTCTTCGCTTGATTTCGGTTTCGTAAACAAGCTGACCAGAACAGTTACAGTGACGCAAACACACAGGGACCAGAGAGCGCTGTACATGTTCACAGCCATATCTTGCGCGAGCGGCGAGAGCGCGATGATCTTCGTATGTGCAGGATTCAACTTCGTCGCATCAAAATAGCCCGGGAACATATGGACATAAACGAACTCGCCGACCGATGTCAGAATCCCGGAAAGGAATCCCCAGAACCCCGCGGATGAAGTTGCGCGTTTCCAGAGCATTCCTAGAATTACCACGCCGAAGAGAGGGATAATGAAAAACGATACGAGCACTTGCAGATAAACAAGGATGTTACTGAAGAGTCGGGCCGCATAAGCGGTTAGGATTGCGATAAATACTCCTACGATCGAGCTCCAGCGTCCCATGCTCACATAATGGGAGTCTTCAGCATTCTTGTTAATGAGAGGGCGATACACATCGTACGTCCAGACTGTCGCGAACGCGCTTACGTTGCCGGCCATTCCCGACATAAATCCCGCAACCATCGCGGTGATACCGAGACCGAGCAGACCCGGACCGAGATATCGTGCCATCATAAGCGGCAGCACTTCGTTGTAGCTGTGGCCGCCGGTTGCCTGCGCGACACTTTCCGGAACGAGAACAATGCCCGACTTTTGGGTGAGTACCGCCAGCCCGAGCAAGCCGGGAATCGTCACGATAAGCGGGACCATCATTTTTATTCCGGCGCCGATAATCGTGCCGTTCTGCGCCGCTCTCAGGCTTTTCGCCGCCATCACGCGTTGTACCTGTAAAAAATCAGTGCACCAGTATCCAAATGAAACAGCCAGTCCCAGTCCGAAAACCATTCCTGTCCAATGCATACCCATCGGGTTATCGGAGGCGGAGCCGAGACTTGCCCAGAGGCTCGTGAAGTTCTGGCCCGGATGCTGAGCGCTTATAGCAGCCATCATGTTTGTCCAGCCCCCCGCATCGATTATCCCGAGAATCGGAATGAGAAGGAGCCCGAGCCAGATCAGGAAGAACTGCAGCACTTCGTTGAAGACCGCCGAAAGGAGTCCGCCTAAAGAAACATACACCGCAACCGTAAGAGACGAAACCCAGATGCAGACATCGAAATTCCAACCCAGAAGGAGCTGCATGATCTTCGCCATCGCGAACATATTGACACCGCAAACAAGTACGGTCATGAACGTAAAAGAAATTCCGGCGAGGAGTCTGCTCGACTCTCCGAATCTGAGTTTGAGGTAGCCGGGGACGGAATGCGTTCTGCTGACATAATAGAACGGCATCATTACTACCGCCAGGAACAGTATCGCAGGAATCGCCCCGATGAGATATGCATGCGCGCCCAGCATCCCGTACTGGTACGACATGGCCGACCAACCCATCGTCTCGAGAGAGCTCAGGTTCGCCGATATGAAGCTCAGTCCCGCGATCCAGGCTGTCATCTTCCTGCCGGCCATGAAAAACTCTTCGCCGGTGTGCGTATACTTCTTAAGATAGAAACCGATCACAAGGACAACGACGAAGTACAGTACAATGATCACCCAGTCGACCGGCGTCATTGTCAGAAGTGAAGGCATCTTTGTACCGGGAGACGCGGCAAAACAAGATGTTGCCGTGCCAGCCAGCACCATGCACGACATCATCAGTCTCTTAACCAATTTCACCGCGAGCCTTCCTTTCAAGTGCGATTGAGAAGCCTATGAATATTTTGACTACAAATTAATCAGACTCATGTTCCACTTGCAAAGGATTCCACTGCCAAATGCGTGTGCGGGGTTGGAGGACATCAATAAATAAACAGACCGTTTGCCACCGCGACATGCAACTCAGGGTAGTCGATTGGAGGGACTAAAACAGGTATGGCACGAACATTTTCGTGTGTACCATGTACTCTTCGTAAACAGCACCGAACTTGGCAGTGTTGAATGTTTCCTCAGCGCGGGCGGTACTGAAGAATGAAAACATTCCACCTACGATAAGTATCCCGCCAAACAGAGATGGAGATTTCAGGACTGCTCCTATTTCCAGGAGGATAAGGGACAGGTAAAGAGGATGTCTGATGAATCGATAAATGCCGCTAGTTACAATTAGCGTTGTATCATCCACGCCGGAGGCCGGTTTTCCATTTTTACGGAGCGTGACAAATCCTACCGCCGCAATAGCTATCGAAGATGCCAGCGCGAGCCATGAGATGAGCTGCAGCGGCGCAAAGGGTGACACGAACCAGGGATCCATGTTCGCGACAATTGACAGCAGCACAAATTCAAACCCAAAGAACCTGTAGTATCCATAGGAGTGGCGGTCGACGAGTCCCTTACGAGAAATGTAAAGCATTAATGCCGACCCTGCCGCGAAGACAATCAGTTGTGCCATGCCCTTCCTCCATACTCGACCGAACGGGAATAAAGGATTATTCAATCCGATCGCAACAATTTTCGTCGATCGGAAAGTCTAAAGGTTCCGGGAAAATCGGTTTCCGATCCGGCTCAAATCTAATCTGCGCATACCGCGGAAAAAAGAAAAATAATTCGCGTTGCTTCGCCCGGAATGACAGTCGGGGCATTCTTGTCATTCCCAGGAGTCTGATGAGGAGTGGCCAAGTGACGACGAGGAATCTTCTAAAGAACACATCAATGTTTCGTTTGCCGGGACACTTCCGGAGATGGCAAGAAGAGTTGACGAATAGATCCTATGCACCAGACCGACCCCGTCCGTCTATGATACTCCAAAAAAAATCGCCCTCAGATGAGGGCGACTGCATGCCACTACGGCAATTCAGGCACGTTCTCTACGTTTGCCTGTCAGTTCAATACCTTCTGACCTTTATCGATGACACGCCCGCTTCCGCTTCAATGAAGACTTTCTTCTTGGAGTTTTCGAAATTCGCCGTATGATATGTACCGTCGTCACCTTTTACAAAATCAGGAAAAGACTTGCTTGATAATTCTGCCCGGTCACTGATCTGGCACCCGGATCCCTGTGGGACATAAACGGTAATGCTCGAGGCACCGGCATCCATTTTAACCGTGGTAGAATCCGCTCTGTCTCCGACTTTCACTTTCAATGAAGAAGCGCCCGCCTTAAGCTCAACGCGCTGGACGATATACGGAGTAAGATCGAAATCAGTAGAACAGGCACCGACCTCCGCGACGATCTTCCAGTCCAGATTCGGATTGAGCTTCATGTCCACCGTATTCGTAGAACCACCGAAGTTCCAGCTATTATTCTTTTCCTCATAATTCAGATTCAGAGTCTCTGTCGCGCCGTCTTTGTCGACATCAAGAGAATAGTATCCGACATTGGTTTCGGCTCGTGCGTAAAACATGTCATCGGTGGTATCATTAATATTAAACGTGCCCGCGCCGGAATTGAGCCTCAACTGGCCGTGGCGAATCCCCTTCTCCATGTCTTGTACAAATTCCTGTGTGTGCGCCGTCCTATCGCCTCGATGGAATAGTCCATGAAAGTTTCCCCATCCGACCGAGGCCGCCGAGAAGATCCACAGTATAACCAGGACCGAGGTTACTCCGTATAGAACCGCCCGCCATTTTGAATTGGAGACAAGGACGGAGATCCCGCCAAACACGAGGAGGACCGGCCACAACTTGAAAATGAATCGCCAATTTACAGAAAGCACGTCGAAGTTGGTGAGAAAGAGAGCCACTCCCAGCGCAACAATCAACACTCCCGCAAATAGTCTACTGATTTTCATGACGATCTTCCTTCTCTTCTTCCCTGCGGACAGAGTTCACGATAAGGCCGATGCCGATGGCGACCAGTATGAGCGGCCACGTATCAGAGAAACTGAAGTGAGGCAGATAATTGTCCGCGAGGAACAGTCCGCCGATAACGATCAGTGTTATTCCGCCAATGGCGCTTCCGCGTCGCCTGCGGTTTCTGTATTCGTATTCATGTTGTTTGTCTTGCATGGCAGTATCTCCTTCCGCGGTAGATTTTTGTTCGGGAAAAACTATTTTCTCGTGGGGGACGACGATCCAGAGAATTATGTAAGCAATCAGCCCGGTTCCGCTCGCCAAAGTCGCGAGCACAAAGATAATTCTGACGAACACAGGGTCGATGTCGAAGTATTCACCGAGTCCACCCGCCACACCGGCGACGACCCGATTTTTCCTGGAGCGATATAACCTGCGTTCCATGTTCCAACTCCTTTTGATCAGGAATACGAGATGCCTGGCCAAATGTTACCCAAAAGCACGCCCGTGCAAGCCGATCAGAGTTTCCCCTAAAACAAAAAATCCCGACTGGCTGTTGCCAATCGGGACTTGAAAGCATTGGAGCGGCTTTAGACTTTCTTTACCTTTGCCGCTTGCAATCCTTTAGGGCCTTGCTCGACTTCGAACTGGACCTTGTCGCCTTCCTTCAAAGTTTTATAGCCTTCGCCAATAATCGCTTTGAAATGGACAAACACGTCATCCCCGCCTTCGCGTGAGATGAAGCCGTATCCCTTGGTTGCATTGAACCACTTTACGGTTCCTTGCTCCATTGCTGGATCCTTTCACTAATGTTTCTAAATGCGTACCCGAGCCGTCGCGCCAGATGTTCTTGGCTTATACAGAATTGCCGGTGGAGTCGAGAAGATTTCCTGCACTCACCTCTGCATATGATGCTACGCCTCGTGGAGAATCCAGACCAGTGGAACCCGCTCACGGGGTCTTACATCTGCAGCTACAACCTATAAAAGCATGACCCAATCGTCCTTAAACTTTCGAGCCATCACTGCCGCCAAATCGCTTGACTGTAATCGCGGCATGGCGCCTGGGGCGCCATTGGCGCAAACAACGGTGTACTGTTATTTGCGGGTATATGATAACCTCTGTAGCTGTGAAATGCAAATCTGGTGTGACATGATGCGCTCTGCAACTCTTGCCAATTCCCTGGAACCCTCTCATTTGCATCGCTGGAAATGGTTTGGATGCAGAAAGCGGAAGACTCGTCCCCGTTCGAGGATTTAATTACCAATTTGCCCGTTGTCAAGCCGTTCAGCATAGATAACCCCCATTTTGACGACAACTCTCAGTATTGCGGGACAGTGTAAATCTTCTAAGCGCCGGTTATGTCGCGCGCTATTCCGAGTATGCCTGTGATCTTCCCTTCGATTGTAATAGTCGCTACCGTATAATCGGCTGTCCGTACCTCACCCGTCTTCGTCACAAATCTGAACTGGGATTTCCCGGGTGCTGGACGACCGCTTAGACGTGTCTGAAATTGTCCCACCACGAACTGCCAATCGTCCGGGTGAATAAGAAACCTGAAATCTCTTCCCAGGACTTCTCCCGACGCGTAGCCGGATGCCTCTTCAAACTTCCGGTTCACATACAGTAGCTTCCCGTCGATTCCGACTAGCGCGACAGGATCATCGACGCTCTCGAGGACGAGCCGGTAGAGGGTCTCGCTTCGGAGGAGATCTTCGTACCGTTTGGAATTGTTCAGGGCGATCGCCAACTGGGACGCGAATATCTCCAGCGCATCCCGGTCAGACTCGCTGAACGGCTCGTCTTTCAGTCGAATCATGACGAGCATTCCTTGCAGCTCGTCCTGATACGATATCGGAACTGCTAGCAGATGCTCCAACTCCGGGCGATCACCCGCATAGAATGATTCAGGATTAAGCTGAGCATAATTCTCCAGAACGGATTCGTTCCGGAGCGCGGCAATACCGACCAGTCCCTTTCCCATCGGAATCTCCGGGACGATTGAGCTGTGCTGTCTCCCCTTACTGAGAAAAGCTTTCTGTTCGCGAAGTGTTCTGCTCTCTCGATCATAAAGAAACAATCTTACGATATCCGCCGGCACGATCGGCGCCGATCGCTCGTAAATGATCTCAAAGATTTTCTCGGGACGCAGGTTCTCGTGAAGCTGAGTGCTTGCTTCATGAATGGCCTGCAGTTTCCGGCTCTGGGTAATCTGACCCTCCACGCTTCCGTGGTACTCGAAGAGGAATGAGCTCGTCTGGACTATGGCGTTGAACGCCTCCAACTCCTCAGGTGTAAAACTGTCCCGGACATTCCCCACCAGTATTCCTCCAAGGAGTTGATCTTTGCTGTAGAACGGCGCATTGTATATCGACTTCACTCCGGCAAACTTCTGGATCATCCTGGCTGCCTGAGCGGGCATCGTCGTTCCGAACACGTCGGAGAAGTCGGTCCCGACCCATGCTCTCCGCTCCATGGTGTATTGATCCACGATACAATTGTCGGGATCGAATGGAAATACAAACGAATCGAGGGAAATTCCGAAATACATTTCCGCCGACCTGACAAGTTTTCCCTGCGGATAAATGCCGTACACTGCGAAACCCTTTTTGAGCGGGACGTATCGTTGGAGCGCTACAACTTTCACTTCGAGCTTTCTCACGATCTGTTCGGCCAGATCCTGCATGACGGATTTGAGGTCGTTCGTCTCTGTCATTTTCTTCACAAGCGAGGCGAGGATGTCCACCTCATAAGACTTTAAGACGGATTGTCTCCGGTAATCGATCGCCTCCCGCACTATGTTCAGGTCTTTGATCCTCCTCACAAGTGCGCGCGGAAATATCTTAGGCGAAATTTCAGTGAGCGGCAAATACGAATCCGCTCCCAGTTGGTTTTCGTCCGCGTAAATTTCTTCGATGAAAGTTCTGGAAATCAGAACGATGGGGAGGAAGGGATCGAATTCTTTTGCCGTTCGGATGACTGTATCGGCGTCGCCAATTGAGAGATCGTAATCGATCACGAGCGCGTCGAATTTCCGTGACATCAGCTTCCTGGTTAGCCCTGAGGAACTGGGAATCGCGTCGACGGTGAACCCGAGACCGGAATTCTCGAGCATGCGAGAGATCTGCCCGCGCATGTCGAGAGAGTCCTCAAGCAGCAATACCCGGATTTCTCCGAACAACTTTTTGGATGCCGCCATTGATCCAGTTTGAAATTTGATTTGAAAAGTTAACACCACCCGTCAACTTTTCAAAAAGGGAAAAAGAAGCGGCAGGCTACTTTGGAAGATGCAATTTGTGCTTTAGGCAGCCATAAGCATTCCGGCGCGAGGGATGCTCAATCACCTATCCCAGGTACGCTCTGAGCGCCTTGCTGCGCGTGGCATGCCTGAGACGTCTGATCGCCTTCTCCTTGATTTGCCGCACCCGCTCCCGGGTCAGGTTGAACTTCTCGCCTATCTCTTCGAGAGTCAGCGGGTGCTCGCGCTCAATTCCGAAATACAGCCGTATTACCTCGGCTTCCCGGTCAGTCAGCGACTTCAGCGCACGCTCCACCTCGGTGCGCAGAGACTCCTTCATTAATGTGTGATCGGGCGGCAGCTGGTTATCGTCTGCCATAACATCCAGCAGCTTGTTGTCTTCACCCTGGACGAAAGGCTGGTCGACAGACAGATGTCTCCCTGATATCTGCAGCGTCTTGTCGACCTCGTAGAGACTCATGTCGAGCTGCTCAGCTATTTCTGACGGGCTCGGTTCCCGCTCAAATTCCTGCTCGAGCTCGCTGAACTTCTTACCGATTTTGTTCAGCGCTCCTACACGGTTAAGTGGAAGCCTCACGATCCTGGACTGTTCAGCTAATGCCTGCAGAATGGACTGCCTGATCCACCATACCGCATAGGAGATGAACTTGAACCCGCGCGTCGGATCAAACCTTTTCGCGGCTTTGATAAGGCCGAGGTTGCCCTCGTTGATGAGGTCACCCAGTGAAAGTCCCTGATTCTGGTACTGCTTTGCGACACTCACTACGAATCTTAGATTGGCCTTGATGAGTTTCTCTAGAGCACGTTGATCGTTTTCTCTCACCTTGATAGCCAGCTCAATCTCCTCCTCGGGAGTCAGGAGATCGACCTTACCTATCTCCTGCAAGTATTTGTCGATCGTCTGGTTCTCTCGTGAAGGATATTGCTTACCGACTTTGATCATTTAACATTCCTTGTTTGTTATTCGGGACAAAATTCAAGGGTCTCGGTCCAATCCCAATACTCTGTTTGACTCTGTAATTCGACTTTTGTTTCAATCTTATCAACAAAATATCGGACAATGAAACTCCCGTGTTACCTTGAGCTGCCACACTCGTAGCCTCTCGCTTTCAGTCGAATTTGCCAGCTGGCAAGTTTTCAACGCGCCGCATTCGACTCTGGTCTGTTCCAGGTGCCGAATAGGGCAATTCACAACTGTCTCACGAGATCAACAGTTACATCCGAACAAATCTCGGACGGAGAGGTACTTTCGCTGGTTGAAGCACGTTGTCATCTGCCAGATGAGAGTATTGGATCAGGCGTACACTTCTTTTTCATTGCATTTGCAGACCTTGACGAGCTTCTGATTGTACTTGTAGCTCGCCTTCTGACTCTTCTCCGCTGAGATTACCAGGACAGCCTGAAGGATCTCGCCACATTTTGGGCATTCGGATCCTCTTTTTCCTGCAATTGCTTTAGCTGCTTTTTCGGCAAAACTTGTTGTCTTAGCCATCTATTACTCCATGTTTAAAGAATCTTCACAATATTACCGCCGCTGGTGTGTGCACGCTGGAGCACTTTCTGCGCGGTGATTATAATTTCGGAGGGATCGTTTTTCCCATCTATGTTCAGCACAGCAACACTGATCGTCGCCATATAGTTTCTGGTGCCGATCGGATAAACCTTTGTCGCAAGGTTCTTCCTGAACTTTTCTCCCCATGCGAGCGCTTCGTGTTGTGAAAATCCTTCCAGTATGATCCCGAATGAATGGGCGGATATTTTTCCGATCGCATCATAAGGCTTCAACCAACCTCTTACAGTCTCCGCGATATCGGACATTATGAAATCGACTCCTTCGACCGAGAACCTGTTTCTTATATCATCGACCCTGTCCAGTCCCATCAAAACCAGCGCGCTCCGGATACCGAGATCAGTAACTCTCCCGAACTCTTCTTCGAGTCTCTCGAGAAAGAATTTCTTGTTCAATGTCGCAGTCACCTTGTCGAACACGACAAACTTGTCGAGAAGTTGATTTGATGTGCTCACCTCAGCGGCAAATGCGCCGAGATTCACAAGTTGTTTTATCCCGTCGACTTCAAGTGATGAAAACTTGAGAGGGTTGAGACTTTCAACTGTGATCACGCCGAAGCAATTGTTCAACCCTGTAATCGGAATGGCGACAAACGACCCTTTGCCCGATGGCTCGTTCTGGTTGAACCGATGCTCTTCCACGCGCGAGAGGTCTTCCATGTACAGCAGCCTGTTCTCACGGATGGCCTTACCCGCGAGGGTATCGTTGAGGCTGACCTTGCAGCCCTCTTCAACGTACTCGCTGCCGGAGCGCTTCACAATCCTCGACACCGTCCAGGTATGCAGGTCTCCCTGTGAAACAAGTGAAACAAATTCGGCATCGACAGTATCTGAAATCGCCGTGATGATCGTGTTAAGAATAGCATTCACGTCACCCTTGGAGATCATCTCGTTCGTCAGCCATTTCAACGAGTTAAATGCGGCCTTGATTACAGCAAGATCATACTTGTCGGTCAACGCGCGCAGGATGGCCGAGAAGAGTCGGGTAAAATTTCCGAGCAGGGGGACTGTCTCCCGTCCAAAACCTTCGTCTGTCAGACTGTCTGCCACAAGAACCGCGATGACGTCATCTCTGAAAAAGATCGGTACACCGATAAGGCTTTTCGTCCCGGCCGGAGTTTCGTAGTAAGGAATCACATCAGTTTCCGAGGCGGGATTTATCTCGGAAATGATTTCGGGCTTGCCGCTCAACGCGATACGGCTTATGACATCATTTCCGATCGGAAGCCTGAGCTGCTTCGTGAATACTGTCGAGTTGGTCATTTTGTCGGCGACCGCCAGCAGCTGCCTTTCCCTGTTTACCCAGAACAACGCCGTCGTATTTGCGAACAGAACTTCTTGAACCAATTCAAGGAGCTTGTGGAGTATCGAATGAAATTCGGCCCGTGGTTCAGCCGGCGACTGTTCCTCCGGCTTGAAATAAAAAGTGTCAATGATACTGAAGCGCGGACCTTCCTTTTTGGGAACGTAGGTTCTCGGCGGCTCGGCAACAGTTGGAGCCTCTGACTTTCCCTGAGTTTCTTTTGCAGAGTGCGCTGCCTTCGGTTCCTCGTACTCGGCATAGTACTCCGAACTTATGTCGTCAAAGACGTACCGCTTGACTGGTTTCTTGGTTTCTTCGTTCATTTGTGGAGATTAGGAAACTTGCGCCGGAGTCTGTTCATTTTGCTTCAAATATAATAGAAAAACGGTGTCACTTTCAATGACGAATGATGGTTCAATTCTAACTGACCATGAAGGCGAAACCTCCAAATATTTGAACTGCAAGGGCTTATAGTTTATTTTCATTTGTGATTCCGGACTTTTTCGACCGGTCGACGGGCAAGCTCGTCGGTCAGACTAAACTTACCTCTCCTGCCGATGTCAAGTCGATTTTATACCGCGCAAGAGAAGCGCAACCGAAATGGCAAGCGCTTCCGCTCCCCCACCGAAGAATGATCTGCTCCATTTTCGCCGCGAAATTATATGAGCATAAGGACTACCTTACACGTCTCATCACCCAAGAAAATGGGAAGCCGGCAGTTGAAGTCTACACATCCGAGATCATTCCGTCGATCGACCTGGTCAGGTACACCACGAGACGCGCGTCAAAAGTCCTCGCTCCAAGACGTGTCACGATCGGGATTCCGCTTCTCAAAACAAAAAAGGCCTTTATCAAATATGAGCCGCATGGGGTTGTGGGAATCATCTCGGCATGGAACTACCCGCTCCTCCTTCCAGTTGGACAAGTAGTTCCCGCGTTGATTTCTGGAAATGCTGTGATCTTCAAACCTTCTGAATACACTCCTCTGGTAGGTGATATGGTCGCAGAACTTCTGTGGCAGTCAGGGGTTCCGGAAGACGTGCTCAATATTATTCATGGAGGAGCAGAAGTCGGTTCCGCACTTGTGAAATCGGGGGTTGATAAGATTTTTTTTACCGGCAGCACTCAGACCGGCAGAAAGATATCGTCGATGGCGGCCGAGAGTCTCACGCCCGTTTCTCTGGAACTCGGGAGCAAAGACGCGATGATTGTGCTCGATGACGCCGATCTGGACGCAACTGCCAGCGGAGCGATCTGGGGAGCGTTCACGAATGCCGGCCAGACTTGTGTCTCGGTCGAAAGATGCTATGTCCATGAGAAAATATTCGACAGCTTCCTCCAATCGTTGAGAGAGAAGGTACACCGGCTGCGGGTCAGGCGCGACGAATCTGACATGTATGACATCGGTGCGATTATTCACGAGGCGCAATTCAATCTTATAAAGTCCCACATCGACGACGCTGTGAGACGCGGCGCGAAACTAGTTGAAGGCGGGCAATACACAACTGAAAAGGGTATCCATTATATAACACCGGCGATCCTGACTGACGTCCCGCCGGATTCTCCACTCCTCGTTGATGAGACATTCGGTCCGGTTCTGCCGGTCATAAAATTCAAATCGGACGATGAAGCTGTCCGTTTGGCGAATTCATCAAGGTTCGGACTTTCGGCGAGCGTGTGGACCGCGGACAGGAAGCGCGGATTGAAGATTTGCGATAAGCTGAAGGCTGGAGCGGTAGTCTTAAATGACGTTATAAGTTATTACGGCATGAGTGACGGCGTGGTTGGAGGCGTGAAGGAAAGCGGATCGGGAAGAGTCCACGGCGAGGAAGGTCTGCACGAAATGGTAACGGCTAAATATTTTGAGATAGAGAGGATGCGGCGGACGAAAAAGACATGGTGGTACAGCTACGACCTGCATACCAGGCTCTTCTTCGAAAATGCCATCGACTTTCTTTACTCAAAAAATATGTTGAGAAAAATGCGGGCGATTGGTAAAATGATCTTAAACTTTTTGAGGATGAAAAAGATATGAATCTGTATGCCCTGGCGTTCGGTGCTCACCCGGACGATGTTGAGATGAGCTGCGGAGGCACACTGGCGCTGCTCTATAGAAACGGCAGGCAATTCGGTATCGTGGACTTCACGAAGGGAGAAATGGGTACGAGAGGAAATGCTGAAATAAGAAGCCGCGAAGCCAAAGACGCCGCGAAGATTCTGGGGGCGG
This sequence comes from Candidatus Kryptoniota bacterium, assembly GCA_036567965.1. Lineage (NCBI taxonomy): Bacteria > Pseudomonadati > Candidatus Kryptoniota > Candidatus Kryptoniota bacterium. Next base: position 249,198 of record DATCTN010000021.1, on the reverse strand, counting down.
AAGTGAGAGTGAACCTCGGGGTCTCCGATTCAAACATCGAGTTGAGCCGCAGGAACCTCCTTAAGGTGGTCGAGGTAATGAGAAAGTACAGGCCTGAGATAGTATTCGCGCCGTATCGCGAGGAAAGACATCCTGACCACGTGCATGTCCACGAGCTCGTTAACGACGCGATGTTTTATTCGGGACTAAGAAAACTGAAGACAGGAAATCTCGCCGCTTACAGACCGAGACGGGCGTTTTATTATCTTCAGCACCGCCAGTTTACCCCTACGGTCTATGTCGATATCACTCACGACTTCGACACAAAGGTCGCTGCAATAAAAGCTCACAAGTCCCAGTTCTACAACCCCGATAGCAAAGATCCCGAGACATCTCTTTCAACTCCTGAATTCATGGAGTATCTCCTCGGCAGGATGAGATACTTCGGCAGGATGGCCGGCGTAAGGTATGCGGAACCGTTCTGGACTTACGAGCCGGTGACACTCACGAATTTCGAATCCATTATTTGACTCGCTTGCTCTCGCGGTCACATTCTTGCAGCACCATGTATCTCCTTCATTTTGCCCACGAGAGTCATTATGTCGCCGTCTGTGTTGTAAAAATGAGGTGAAACTCTGATCAGCCCCTGCCTCAAGGCGACTTCAATCTTCGACTTCTGCAAAGCGGCCGAGTAAATTTCGGCATCATGGATCTTTATCGACGTGATTCCTGACCGTTCGCATCGATCTCCGACAATATACGGCTGGAATCCAATCTTACCGATTTCAGAAATCAATAGATCACCCAGATCGAGAACATGCTCTTCGATCGGACCGATCCCGATTTCAAGCAACGTGGAAATGGATTGGTGCAGACTCGTGATTCCGATGTAGTTTAGAGTTCCATTTTCATATCTCCGAGCTGTCGCATCAAGATCCAATCTGTAGTTCGTGAAATTTCCGAAGAAATCTTTTATACTGGTCCAACCCAGGTACGCCTGTTTTATTTTATCCTGGAGGTTCTCCGAGACGAAAGCGAACGCAATTCCCTGGGGTGCCATCAGCCATTTCTGGCCGCCAGCCGCGAGAAAATCTATTTCCATTTTCCTGACGTCAATCTCCATGACGCCTGCCGACTGGATTGCATCTACAGCGAATACAATTCCTTTCCCCTTGCACAGTTTGCCGAGAGTGGCAAGATCGGACCGATATCCGGTGAGGAATTGGACGTGACTTATGGAAAGGAGCTTCGTTCGCGGGGAAATCCTCGCCTCGATATCCTCGGGTAAGATTCTCCCGCCGCGATTCTTCACGAAATCTATTTCAACTCCAAGTCGCTTAAGATTTAGAAATGGGTAGACATTTGCAGGAAACTCGATGTCGTCGAGGACAACCCTGTCACCCGCCTTCCATTCAAGGCCAGACGCGAGCAGGTTGATGGCATTGGAAGTATTATCGAAAAAAGCGATCCGGTCAGGCGTTGAGTTGATAATCCTGGCCGCCAGGGACCGCGTCTCCGTGAGAATTCCCTGGAACAGGAGGTAATTGTCGATGTTCGTCCTGCTTCGCTCGTCCAGGTATTTGTTTATCGCGCTGAGCACTCTTTTCGAAAGTGGACTTGTGGCGGCGTGATTTAGATATGTAATGCCTTCTTCGATAACCGGAAACAGTTTTCGATATTTCTCGATATCATATTTTAGCATTCGACTTTCCTCTTGCTGTGAACTGCTTCTGGAGTGCCCATATTATCGGGGCACTTCATTCGAATTTAGTGCAAGACGCCTTCTGACCCAATATGAATAGACCGGAATCCCTAGCGCGATGAGGGCTAACCCTGCGAGTGATTGAAGCGGGGATGTAATTAGTGTGTTGACGACAAACCATGTCGCGACCAAAATGAAAAACAGCGTGGTGTACGGATAGCCTAACGTTCGGTAAGGACGCTCCGCAGATTTTAGCTTCTTCCTGAAGACTATTACTGTTCCGGCTGTCAGTGCGAAGAAGATCCAGTCTCCGAAGATCGCGTAAGTTATGATTTGCAGGAACGAGCCCGAGAATATGAGAATAATTGCCCAGGCGGATTGGAATAATATTGAAAACGTAGGCGTGTGATATTTTGGGTGGACATACGCGGCCTTCTTAAAGAAGACTCCGTCTCTTGCCATCGCGAAATAAATTCGTGGTGCACTTAGCGTGTAGATGCCCGCCGTACCCAATGTCGAGATTATGATTGCCACCGAAATCAACATTCCACCCAGCGGGCCGAGAAATCGTTCGGCAGCGTCGGCAGCCACACGCTGCGAAGACGCGATTTCGCTGACGCGCAGCAGATGGAGATAGACAATGTTGACAAGCACGTAAGCCAACACTACCACGATAGTGCCGCCAATAATCGAAAAAGGCAGACTCCTTTTCGGATTCTTTGCCTCGCCTGCGAGAAACGTCGCGTGTTGCCATCCTCCGTATGACCATAAAACGCCGACCATTGCCATCGCAAGCGCACTGCCAAGTCTGCCGCCTATCGAAAGTGGCACCAGGGGCGACAACGGGCTCCCCTGGCCTTTACCAAGGACGAAACCGAGAACGATCAGGCCTGCAATCGCGAGCACTTTGAGTCCGGTAAACAAGGTCGCAAATGTTCCACCGGCTTTGACACCGAAGTAATTTACAAGTGTCAGCAGCGCAATGCCGATGGCTGCGGCTGCTTTGATCCCGATAGGGGACAAGTGAACAAAATATCCGAGGTAAGTTGAGTAGACCAACGAAATCGCAGCAAGCCCGCCTGTGTTGACGACAAGGAAATATGTCCAGCCGTACAAAAATCCCCAAAGCCCGCCGTATGCCTGAGTAAGATAGTGGTACACTCCGCCTGCCTCGGGCATCAATGCACCGAGTTCCGCATATGTAAGCGCGCCGCAGAGTGCCATGACGCCGCCAAGCAGCCATACAAATATCACGAGGCCGGGCGACTGCAATTCCTGGGCGATGGCGGAGGGCGTCATGAAAATCCCGGCTCCGATGATCGATCCGATCACGATCATCGTCATGTCGAGAACAGTCAAGCCGCGAATCAGACCCGGGGGCTCGCCCGATATGTTCTGAGATTCGGCGTTGATTTCAGAAATGATAACGTGTCTCGTGTTTTACGCGGTAATTAAGGTGAAGCTCGGAAACGATGTGTAGAAGTTATTTCCATCGAACCTCTAAATCAAATCCTATCACCGCTCGATTTGAAATTAATCTCTCCCATCTCGCCACTCGTCCAAAAGATTACGCGGCCCACGCTCCATGTGTGAAGGTTGAGTGGATCGGTGATCGTGTTTTTCTTCAAGGAGTCGATATCTGTGATTGAGTCCACCTCGACATCGTTAAGTCGGATCACGACGCCGCCGGTTACATAGACCAGTATCCGATATTTATTTTGATAAAGAAGGTCGATGTGTTTAACTTTTATTCGATGACGTTACGATTGCTAGTAGTATGGTCCTTTCTCCTTTTCCCATGTATCTCGTTCTCCCAGCCGCAAATGTTGCAGATGCAGAGTTTCCCGTTGAGCTATCTGATCCTGGGGCAATCTGCCGACAGCGTCGAGGTATGTTTTACTTACGTTATCCCCTTCCCGAGACTGATTTTTGTCAAGACTCGGGATGGATTAGGTGCATTCCGGTCGGAGTTAGATTTCTCCGTCGACGCATTCGATTCGAGTTCCGGCATCAACAGTCACATTTTCAATACAAGAAAGATTACGTCGCGAAATTTTGAAGAGACCCAGGACCGGCACATGGTGGCAAGGGACCTGATTGTCGCAGATCTTCGAAAATCATCATTTAAAATTTCGGCAGAAGTCCGTGACGATAACCAGCAGATTACTTATCTCAGCCGTTCCATTGCGTTGGATTTGCGTCATCCGGGAACCTCAGTCGTCCTTTCTGCGATCTTTGCGGACTCCGTGCTTGGCGACAAGATTTTTCCTTCCCCGGAAGGCGACGTTGCAGCGTTTCCGAACACAATCCGCGCCGTGGTTGTCATGAAGCATAAGTTCAAAGATCCTCCAACATTCTCGCTTGAAACGCCGAAAGGCCAGGTGGTCGCAGTTGCAAGATCAGTTCAACCCTGGCAGGGCGAGATCTCGCCCGACAGCAGCGGCCTGACGCTGGACCTTGTGGGCGATAACAATCGTGGTACACATACATACATCATATCATTTCCGAGCGACACCTTACGTGCGGGACAATACGAGCTGACTTGTTCCTCCGACAGTTCGGGTGAGAAGCTGCACTTCTCTTACTTGTGGTTGGATGAACCGTTGACGCTTCGAGACCGGAAGACAGCTTTATCACTGATCAAATACATCTTGCCTGACTCTGTTTTTTCCGAGATAAATTCCGGCAGCGATGAGGAAGTGAAACAAAAGTTCGACGCCTACTGGAAGTCCCACGATCCCACACCGAACACTGCATTCAACGAGCTTGAGGATGAATTCTACAGAAGAGCCGATTATGCAGTTGAGAATTTCAGGACGATTTCTAATCTCGACGGCGCGGCGACCGACAGAGGAAAGGCTTACATCGTTTACGGCAAGCCGGCAGAAATAAAGCGGGAATTGCGGAGCGATGGTACGTACGAGACATGGGTTTATCCGAACATGAAAAGGGCTCTGGTATTCAAAGAGCAGCGGGCAGGCGATTTCAAGCTGTATGAAACGGAAAAATTATGAGCATAATTGCAATAACCATCGGAGATTTCAACGGTATCGGACCTGAAGTTGCACTCAAATCGGCGGCCAGCAGGACAATCAGGGCGAACTGCACCCCACTTTTGATCGGACCTTATAAAGTTTTTGAGCACTACGCCAACAAGTTCTCCCTGAGGAGAAAGATCTTGAGTGTCGGCTCATTGTCGGACGCGGTCGGACGAAGCGAGATCACGATCCTGGACATCGGACCCGGTTTCAAAGAGAAGATAAGACCAGGAAGCCTCGCGAAGGAAAGCGGGTATTGGGCCGGCAAAGCCATCGAGAAAGCTGTTGAACTTTGTGTTGACGGCTCGGTTGCCGCGATGGTGACGGCACCCGTGTCGAAACAGGCGCTGCAGATGGCGGGATTCTGTTTTCCGGGCCAGACCGAAATGGTTACGACCCTTTCAAAGTCGCAGCGGTCGATAATGATCATGGCTTCCGGGTTCGCGCGCGTCGCGCTCGCAACAATCCACGTTCCTATCTCCGAAGTTTCGCGCCAGTTAACACGAGAGGCAATACTTGAGCGGCTGTCCACGTTCAATGATTCTATCAGATTTGATTTCGGGGTCAAGCTCCCCCGGATTGCCGTCCTTGGCCTCAATCCCCATGCGGGAGAAGGCGGGTTGATCGGATGCGAAGAGAACGACGTCATCAAGCCTGCGATCCTCGAGGCAAAGTCTAAGAAAATAAAAGCCGAAGGACCGTTCCCCGCTGACGCTTTCTTTGGCACTTACCGCGAAGGACTCTTCGACGGCATTTTCGCGATGTACCATGATCAGGGATTGATCCCCCTTAAAATGCGCTCCTTCAGTACAGGCGTCAATTTCACGGCAGGCATAAAAATAATCAGGACTTCACCGGACCACGGTACAGCTTTCGACATCGCGGGTAAAGGCGTAGCGAATCCATCCAGCACCATCGAAGCGATAAAACTCGCAATGGAAATTTCGAAGAACAGAAAAGCTGCCAGGAATTGAAACGAACAATCCTGCACCCCTTCGGCCGATCAGCTAAGAAAAATCTCTTTGAAATGCCCGCCGAAGAAGCCGCACCGTATACCGCGAGTGCCCCCATCTACGACCATATGATGCGAGAGGTGGATTACGTCAGCTGGGCTGCGTACCTGGCACAACTACTGAAGATGTCAGGGATCGACATACGCAGGTCAAAACTAAAAAAGATGGAGCTGTGCGAGCTCGCCTGCGGAACCGGAAACATCTCTCTTTTGCTGTCGCGACTCGGATTCCGGGTGACAGGAGTCGACAGTTCGAAAGAGATGCTGGCCGTGGCGGAATCAAAAGTCGGGAAAAGAACAAGGAACAGGGCTCGGTTTCTCAATTATGATATGACGCAATTCGAGTCGGCAAGTACTTTCGACGTCGAAGTGTGCGTTTACGACAGCATTAATTATATTCCAACGAAGAGTCTGCTTTCCGATTTTTTCAAAATCGCTCATGAGAATCTGAAAGACGGCGGCGCATTCGTTCTTGACGCAAGTCTGGAGCCGAACTCGTTGAACGAAAACAACCTGTTCACTCAGAAAGGACGGCACAACGGGCTCGCTTACGAACGACGGTCGTCTTACGACCGCAAATCGAGAATACATACGACGATTGTCCGTGTTGGAAAGAATGGCAAAGTATATGAAGAGGCCCATCACGAGTATGTGTATGATCTTGACCTTCTCCGTAAATTGATTAGCGCGGCGGGATTCAGAGAGAAACTTGCCGTTGGAGACTTCACTTATCTTGAAGCGGATAACAAAACTGAAAGAGTACATTTCGTGTTGTTGAAGCAGCCATGATCCACTGTACAAAAGTTGCTTTCGCCTTCGATGACCACGTCATCTTCTCCGATGCCAATATCTCCATCCAGAAGGGCGAATTTGTGTACATAGTGGGCGAGACCGGCTGCGGAAAAACTACGCTGATGCGCCTCCTGTACATGGATATTCTTCCGACTAACGGCATAGTGCAGGTCGATTCGTTTTCCTCGGCGTCCATAAAGAAACGCGAACTCTACCAGTTAAGGCGGAGACTTGGAATTATTTTTCAAGATTTCAGACTTCTCGACGACCGTTCGGTGTATAACAACGTTACTTTCGCGCTCCAGGCGGTCGGTTACTCGAGTCGTGAAATAAAAATGCGCACGACGCAGGCCTTAAGTCAGGTCGGATTGATACACAAGAAGAATTCGCCCACGGGAGAACTTTCCGGAGGAGAACAACAAAGGCTCTCCATAGCGCGGGCGATCGCGAAGGATCCGGTCGCAATCCTCGCAGACGAGCCGACAGGCAACCTCGACCCCGCTACTTCTGCCGACATCCTGACACTATTGAAGAAGATTAATCTTGGCGGGACAACGGTTCTGGTTGCGACTCACAATTACGAGCTCATCAGGAAATTTCCGGCCAGGACAATCGCGATCCGGAATTGCAAATGCGAGGAACTTGATCCGCTTTCTCTCCAGTCATTCCCTCTTGATATTCCGGGAACACTGGAAGACTAGGCGCGCTTCCCTGTCAGACTACTACTAACTCTACCCTTTTTACCTCCGCGACTTTCAGGAGAACTGCTCTTTCCACTCCTGCCCGTAGAGTCATCGGTTTGAGCGGACACCTTTCGCACGAGCCTACGAACCTCACTCGTAAGATTCCATCCGGTTCCAAATCTACGTACTCGACTGCGCCCTTGTCGATTGCAAGAAACTTGTTCGATTCCGCGAGGACATCCTGGATCGATCGGATTACTTCTTGCGAATAGGGCATGATGAGCTACAGTGCTATTTCAATCTTTCCGGAAGATGCGGCGGACATGTTTGCGATGCTGACTTGTGCGGCGAGGCGACGCGCCACGGACTGAATCATTTGTGCCTGCTCCGACTCCGGCTCGGTCAGGACGATCGGTTTTCCGGTATCGCCGCCGATCCTGATGGGGGTATAGATCGGGATTTCTCCGAGAAAGGGCACGTTGAATTTTTTCGCCGTTCTTTCGCCGCCTCCATGACTGAATATTTCCTCCCTTTGCCCGCAGTGTGAGCACACAAAGTAGCTCATATTCTCGATAATGCCGAAAATGGGAACGTTAACTTTCTGGAACATCCTTATTCCGCGTCTGACATCGGCAAGCGACACATCCTGCGGCGTGGTCACAATAACCGTTCCCGTCAGAGGTATCGTTTGAACGAGTGTCAGCTGGACATCGCCGGTGCCCGGCGGCAAATCGAATATCATATAGTCCAGATCATCCCAAACTACATCCGTGAGAAATTGTTTCACGGCGCCGCTTGCCATCGGTCCCCGCCATATCATGGGTGTTTCCGTGTCTACGAGGAATCCTATGGACATCATCTTAATCCCGTATTTCTCCACGGGAAAAATTTTGAAATGCTTCTCGTCAATCTTCTCCGTCCTCGGTTTTTCAGTTACACCGAGCATCAACGGGAGCGATGGACCGTACACGTCCGCATCCACAATGCCCACCTTAGCGCCATCGCGCGCGAGTGCGGCCGCCATGCTGACAGCAATTGTGGATTTGCCCACTCCACCTTTTCCACTTGCGACTGCTATCGTGTTCTTCACGCCGGGTAGTACCTGCTCCCGAACCTGGTTGACATGGCTGGCGACGTGGCTGGTCATCGCAATGTTAAGCTGACCCTTGAATCCGAGTTGGCGGATTTCACGTTCAGCCTGTTCTTTCATCTCGTCGCGAACCGGACAAGCCGGCGTCGTTAATTGAATCTCGATATCCATCCGGCTGTCAGTGATATTTATATTTTTTACGAACCCGAGCGAGACAATATCTCGGTGAAGATCAGGGTCTTTTATTTTAGAAAGTACAGCAGTTACATCGTCTTTTGTCATCAATTCCTCCAAAGGAAATAACAAATTAGCCGTGCAGAAGATGAATTTCAATTACCTCATCCGGTACCGCCCGACCGATTCGACGAGCGGTCCGAACACGAAGGACGGTTTTCTACTTTAACGTATCCGGTGTTGACTTGGCATTTTTCGGCGCAATCAATTTTGATTTGCGGACCGAGTCCGTGAAAAGTGTGTCGAGTTCAACAGTACCAACGTAAGGTATGAAGCCGAATTTCCTGGATTGCTCGATAATATTCTCTCTCAATTGTCTGTCGGCAGACGGAGCATAATCGATCTGGAAAATGCTCGTCTTGAACTTCTTAGCAAACGCCAGAAGGCGCGCGGACTCCCGATCTACCGTTGAGTCCGGCTGAACGCCATATTCATCGGCATCGAAGTCGTATGTGCCTATCAGCCCTTCCACCGCCACACCGTCGACGTCGTTCCCGATTTTGTCTAGAATTCTTGCAGCTCCGTCCACCAGGATGGCGGTGTTGGGCAGCCCCTTGTGAATTTTCTTGATGAGCTTAACTGCGCAATCTTCTGTCTCAGGGAATTCGTCGAGCAGATCCGAGAAGTCCACAAGGAGGCCGCAAAATCCCTTATCCATTATGTCCGGCAGTCTAAATTTTGAAATAACTTCATACCACTGCGGATCGCATAGATCGACGTAATACCGTTCTTTCCATTTAGGATCCGGCCCGAGGAGAATGGATGTGTCTATCATGTCGAAATAGTCACGATAGGTTTCAACTTCTCCGACGTTCAGGTAAGCGAACGGCTGACATCCAAGGGATTTCAATTTCGCGATGTCGGAAGAATCATAATCAGCGGGATCTACAATCACCATATCGAATATTGCCAATTCGTTCAGGGAGTCGTCGGGAAAATAAACTACCGCGAAACTATTCACGCTTCCCAGCGGCGCGGAACAGGGATTGCGATGTTTTGCTTGTGCGAGCAAAACCGACTGAAGTAAGAGAAGCACGAAGAGTGGTTTCATTGCATCCACATGAAGAAAGTAATGCTCAACTCATTAAGAACAAACGGTCAGATTCTTAATGCACCAGCACGCGGGGAGGTAATTGTCAATTATTGCTCGAGTATGTTTCTGGCAATCACCATTTTCTGGACCTCGCTTGTCCCCTCACCTATCGTGAGTAATTTCGAGTCGCGGTAAAATTTCTCCACCGGAAAGTCCTTGATGAAACCGTACCCGCCGTGAATTTGAACGCTTTCCTCGGCGCATCTGACCGCAGCCTCGCTCGCAAAGTACTTTGCCGTCGCTGCTGCCAGTCGAATATCTTTCCCGTTGTCTCTAAGGTTAGCGGCACGATAGGTTAGCAACCTGGCCGACTCTACTTTGGTGGACATGTCCGAGATTTTCCATTGAACTGATTGAAACTCTGCTATTGGGCGGCTGAACTGGACCCTCTGTTTTGCATACCTGATACTGGCTTCGAGAGCCCCACGGGCGACTCCTACCGACAGAGCGGCTATCCCAATACGGCCGGCGTCAAGGACCTCCAGCGACTGCGTGAATCCGTCACCTTCTGTTCCGATAAGATTCTCCACTGGAATTCTCACATCCTCCAGCACGAGAGTAGACGTGTCGCTTGCTCTCATCCCAAGCTTGTTCTCCTTTTTCCCCGCCGAAAGACCGCGCGTCCCTTTCTCGATGACAAAAGCGCTTATACCCTTTTTGCCTTTCGATGAGTCCGTAATTGCCATCACGACGAAAGTATCGCCGACCGAACCATGCGTGGTGAACTGCTTAGCACCGTTCAAGACGTATGTTGTCCCATCACGGACTGCAACTGTCCGCATTGCGCCTGCATCGCTTCCGCTCGTCGGCTCCGTCAGTCCCCAAGCTCCAATTTTCCTTCCAGATGCGAGGCCTGGCAGATACTTCGACTTGAGATCTTCACTCCCGAATCTATAAATATGACTTGTGCAAAGTCCGTTATGAGCAGCGACGGACAGGCCTATCGAGGGGTCGACGGCGGAGATTTCCTCGATAACGATGCAGTAGTCGACGCAGGACAATCCCGCCCCACCGTACTTTTCGGGAAAAACGACTCCCATGAATCCGAGCTCGCCGAGTTTGTAAATTATTTCGAATGGAAATTCCTGCAACTCGTCAAACTTCATAACCAGCGGCCGCATTTCGTTTTGTGCAAATTCCCTGGCAAGTGCGCGCACCTGTTCGCTTTCAGGAGAGAGCTTAAAATCCATTCAGTGTTCCTTTCGTTGGCAGCAGCTGTCGGACCTCTTTGGGGGTCGTTGACATAAGCATCCGGTTTTGTGAAACACCCTTACTTGCTTGTAAGCTCCTCGGCAAGTTGAATCGCGGAGATCTTGTTTGTCAATACAAGATCAATTCGCTCATCGAGATCTGAAAGCCGTTTACGGTTCCAGAAACTCGCATGAAGTTTTTCCGAAACGATCTCGAATACGACTCTCCTGATTCGCGCTTTCCGTTTTTCGGAAAGCTTCCTGCTGCTGACGAGATAGCCGTAATGCTTTTCGATCCCTTCTCGGACCGCGTTGATGCCTTTGCTTTCGCTGGCAACTGTCTTAACAATAAATGGATTCCATCCGTTCAACTCTTCCGATGCCGAATGAGGATGGGCAGATATTTGCAGCATAGTGGAGATGGCATTATACGACTGCTCCACCCCTGGCCTATCCGCTTTATTCAGCACAAAGAAATCGGCAATCTCCATCAGGCCCGCCTTCATGGCCTGTACCGAGTCGCCCGATTCCGGAGTCAGCACTACGATAGTCGTGTCCGCCACCTCGACAACATCGAGTTCGGACTGGCCGACGCCAACAGTTTCAAGAAGAACCAGGTCGAACCCGGCAGCATCCAGAACATCGGCTGCCTGCTGAGTGGTTTTACTCAACCCGCCCAGACTTCCCCGCGTGGCCATGCTCCTTATGAAGACCCCGTCTCGTGCGCTGAGTTCCATCATTCGAACACGATCACCAAGAATCGCGCCGCCCGTAAATGGACTTGTCGGATCGACGGCGACAATTCCTACTCTCTTCCCCCTCTCGTTAAGATCCTTTGTGAGTTTACTGACGAGGGTACTCTTTCCGGCACCTGGCGGACCCGTGATCCCAACCCGATGCGCATTTCCAAGATTCTTGTGAATGCCATTCAGAATACCGAGCGACATTTCGTCCTGATTCTCCACGGACGAGATCGCACGCGCAATCGCCCGCTTGTCGCCAGAGAGAACCCCGCCGATAATATCCGCTTCAAACATTAATTAACGCATTTTCTTTTTGAAGAACTCCACGGTTTGGAATAACCCGTCATGAAGGCTAACGGCAGGCGACCAGCCGAGAGCTCTTTCGGCCTTGTGACAATCCACGACGCTCCTTAACTGTTCACCCGGTTTGGCCGGTCCGTGATTTTCATTTGCAGAGGATCCAGCCAGCTTCCTCAGGACACCAAAGAGCTCGTTCACATCCGTTTCTCTTCCCGTGCCGATATTGAATATCTCATTCTTCGGATATGCCAGTGCGAGGACGTTCGCCCGAACCACATCTCCGACGAAAACGTAGTCACGCGTTTGCTTTCCGTCGCCGTTGATTACGGGCTGCTCGCCGTTGAGAAGCTTATCGGTAAATATCGCGACCACACCTGCTTCGCCGTGCGGATTCTGGCGTGGACCGTAGACATTTGCGTAACGGAGCACGACATAATTCAACCCGTGGACGATGTTGTAAAAATACAAATATTTTTCCACCGTCAGCTTCGCGATCCCGTAAGGAGAAAGCGGACGTGTGGGGTGATTTTCGTCCGCGGGAAAATAATCCTGTTCACCGTAGATCGCACCGCCCGTGGAAGAAAAGATGACTTTCTTTACGCCGTGCTTAACGGCGTTTTCGAGGAGATTGAGCGTACCAAGGATATTGACACTTGCATCAAACATTGGATCTTCCACAGAATGTCTGACGTCCATTTGTGCCGCCAGGTGGTTGATCAAATCGAACTTGCCGCCAGCAAACAGATTAGCGACTTCAGGATCACGGATATCCATTTTATGAAATTGGACGCCACCAGGAAGATTGCTCAGAGAGCCTGAGCTAAGATCGTCAAGCACCGCAACTTCATGGCCTTGGGCGAGATACGCGTCGACAATGTTGGAACCGATGAAACCCGCTCCGCCGGTGACCAGTATTTTCATTTTGAGACACCTTTGTTTTTCTCATACTCGATCGCCTTTTTACCGATGTCATGCCGGAAGTAAATTCCTTCGAAGGCGATCTTGCCGAGCCGCTCATAGGCATGCTTCGAGGCTGTCTGTATCCTCCCGGCCGCGTCGATTCCGGTGACGCCTAGTACTCTTCCTCCGGCTGTCACAATCTTGCCGTCTACTTTCTTTGAACCGGAGTGAAACACTTTTGTCCTGGGATCATCCTGTTCGAGACCGGATATCGGCTTGCCGCTTTCATACTGATCGGGGTAACCTTTTGAGGCCGCCATCACACAGACCGCCGAGTTCCCGTTCAATGAGAGTTTGTAGCTGCCGATCTTTTTGTTTGCAGCGGAATAGAGAAGCACGACTACGGAAGAATCGACGAGTTGTAGAACGGCTTGGGTCTCAGGATCTCCGAACCGCGCGTTAAACTCAACGATTTTTGGTCCCTCGTCAGTGAGCATGAGTCCGCAATAAAGACAGCCTCTAAACGGGAATCCCTCGGCCGATGTCCCCTCGATCACTTTTTCGATGATCTCGCTTCGTGTCCGGCGGAGGATCTCCTGTGTGACAAAGGGCGTCGGGGCGAACGCGCCCATGCCACCCGTGTTCTTTCCGGTATCGTTGTCTCCTATTCGTTTGTGATCCTGAGCAGGAGGGAGCACTACATAATCATGTCCGTCCGTCACCGCGAACACGGAAGCTTCGACTCCCGACATGAATTCTTCCACAACTATTCTCTCGCCGGACTCACCGAAGATCCTCTTGACGAAGAAGTTCTCGATCTCCTTTTCTGCCTCCTTGAAGTTTTGAACAATCGAAACGCCCTTGCCTGCCGCGAGCCCGTCGGCTTTTATCACGAGCGGATATTTCGAAGTCTTAAGATGCTTTTTCAACTCATCCGCCTGCTGGGCCGAGAAGGAGCGAGATGCGGCGGTGGGAATCTTCCATCTTTTCATGAACTCTTTTGCGAACACTTTGCTGGTTTCGAGCCTGGCTGCGAGTTTCCGCGGCCCGAAAATCAATTTTCCTTTTGCTTCGAAGGCATCGACGATTCCAAGCGCGAGGGGTTGTTCAGGCCCCACAATTGTCAGGTCGATCTTGTTGTCGTCCGCAAATCTGAGCAGGGAGAAAACCTCGTCCGCTTTCTGCTTCACGATATGAGCCTGTCGTGCGATGCCGGCGTTCCCCGGTGCACAGTAAATTGCCACGCCGCTGTCGCGCGAAAGGGCGTCGATCAGCGCGTGTTCGCGTCCACCGCCCCCGACGACGAGAACTTTCATCTGTCCTCCCCCACTTTCGCGTACGAGCCGCGATAGTCAAGCTGAAACGCGAGTTCTCTTGCCAGATCCCCGGTCAGTTTGACGCGGTTGTATTCCTGAGCGAAACTCATCGGGATCTCCGGAAGAGTGTCCCTCTCCCACAAGTCATAGAAATCCGACAGAGCTGTCTTGAGCCCGGAAACGTCGTCCGGATTGAACGCACGACCTGCTCCCGATTCGAGGATTGCGTTCCTGGCTATTCCATCCGGAACCAGACCTATGATGGGTTTCCTGCTGCCGATGTACTCGAATAATTTCCCGGTTGAAATCATATCTTCCCCGCGGCCGTTGCCGATCGTCAGCCAAAGTAGGTCGCTCGTCATCAGATATCTGACGGTTGATTTGTGGTCGAGATAGCCGAAGACCTTCACAACATCCTTCAGGCCCAGTGAATCGACAAGCGCAAGATTTTCCTTTCTGAAGTTGCCGATGAACACCGCTTCGATATTATCTTTCAGCTTCGGCTGTTCTTTAAGAAGCTCAGAAAGCGCGCGCAGAAAATACTTCGGAGTCCTGTTCCTATAAAACGTTCCCGCGTACGTTATTCTCATCTTGTCGGTGTGTGGAAGCTTGAGCTCGTTCTCTACCTCGAAATCTTCCGGATCGTATCCTTGCGGTATGATTGCGATGTCATTATATGCCAGAAACCGATATCTGCGGATCATCAATTCCTTTATCCTTCGATTAATTGTAATGATCCGGTTTGAAGTGCGCAACACCTTTTTCTCCATGTTCTGATGAGACATTTTGTGAAAAGGTGTAAGATAAAAATGCAGCGGATTGTCGACCCACGCGTCACGGTAGTCAAGCACAAGCGGAATATTGAATTCCTTCGACAGTGCAGCGCCTATGAGGTGACAAGTGTAAGGCGGAGCCGTCGACAATATTACATTGTATTGTTCCTCCTGGAGTAATTTCCTCGCGGCCTTCATCGCATCGTGCTTCCAGCCGATCTTGTTGTCCGGGACAAAGATAGTCTGGCTCACGCCGCTCAGGAAGTTCCTCAATTTTTCATGAGGCATCTTAACCGGTTTACCACTTTCGAAGAGTCGCGTGGGATCAAGAGAGTTAGTTCTCACGGTTCTGATATTGCTTTCCGTAACTTCGCGCAGCAGGTCGTAGTCCAGTGCGTAATAAGCGGTGGGTGTAACCGTCAACACGGTAGGTTCCCAGCCATAGTTTGGGAGATACTTTGCGAACTTGAGCGTTCGCTGAACGCCGCTCAATCCCATCGGCGGAAAATAGTAAGAGACGATCAGTACCTTATTTTCCATAGGTCGTGATGTAATACTCCATTTCCTTTGAAAAGTGCGTGAGTTGCTCGACGCCGTTCTGCGTCACGACGAAATCATCTTCGATCCTGACACCTCCGATTCCGGGCAGGTATATTCCCGGTTCGATTGTGATGACATTCCCTTCCTCGAGAACGTCATCACTTGTCCTGGAAACTCGCGGGAGCTCGTGGATCCGGAGCCCGACACCGTGTCCGGTTCCATGACCGAAGTATTTTGCGTAACCTTTTCTCTCGATATACGATCTGGCCGCTCGATCTACGCTCTTCGCCGCCACTCCTGCTTTGGCGAAGTCAGCCGCTTTTCTTTGCGCTTCAAGAACGATCTGATAGACTTTGGAGAGCCTGGATTTGATTTTTGGGCCGGTCGAAAAAGTTCTGGTAATGTCTGAGGCATACCCACCGAAGAAACAGCCGAAGTCGATCGTTACCAATTCGTTCTTTTCAATCGTTCTACCGGATGCGATTCCGTGCGGCATAGCACCACGCATCCCGCTCGCGACAATTGTGTCAAATGATTCCTTGGATGCTCCCATCACTTTCTGATTGAACTCGAGCGTGGCTGCCAGTTCTGTTTCCGATTTGCCCGTCCATTCTTCCTGTACCAGTATTTCCAGAGCGGTGCCGCTTATCGAGCAAGCCTGTTTTATCAGCTCTAATTCAGGCTTCGATTTTCTGGAGGCGATCTTCTCGATGACCTGGGATGTCTTTGTGAATTCACCGCTTGATACCTTTGAAGACAACTCATCCAGAGTCCCGACAGAAATTGTATCCTCAATTCCTATCGACAATTTTCTCCCGCGCAGTCCCCGAAATATTTTTTTTGCAAGATAATCTATCACGTTCCCGTCGTAGATTTCGATTTCGCAGCTTGCCACTTCGATCGCAGCTTGTTCTTTATAACGAAAATCAGTAAGGAAGATAGAGCTGTCGGGATAAATCACACAAAGAGCTGTGGTACCGCTGAACGACGTCAGGTACCTGACATTCGACAAATCGGACACGAGGAACGCATCGAGCGACAATCCCCGAATTTGCCTTTGCAGCTCACCGACCGACTTGACTGAGTGCGCTTGCAGCTCGCTAAGCGTCATATATGGTAGTTTGGAGCCTCCTTGACTATATCGATGTCGTGCGGATGGCTTTCGCTGAGTCCCGCGGACGTTATCTTCACAAACTTGCCATTCGACTTAAGCTCGCTGATGTTTCTGCAGCCAAGATATCCCATCGCAGCTCTAAGTCCTCCCACCATTTGATACACGGTGTCGCTCAGTGGTCCGCGGTACGGAACGCGTCCTTCAATTCCCTCAGGGACCAGTTTCTGAATGTCGTCTTCGACATCCTGGAAATACCTATCGCTGCTTCCTGCTTTCATGGCGTCGAGGGATCCCATTCCCCTGTAAGTTTTGTAAGCTCTTCCCTCGTAGAGGACTTTTTCACCGGGGCTTTCCTCAACGCCCGCGAAGAGGTTTCCGATCATGACAGTGTCGGCGCCGGCCGCAATCGCCTTCGGTATGTCTCCTGTTTGTTTGATCCCGCCGTCCGCGATTACCGGGATTTTGTATTTCGATGCAACTGCGGAACATTCCATGACCGCAGTGATCTGCGGGATCCCAATTCCGGCGATTATTCGAGTTGTGCATATGCTTCCCGGACCGATGCCGACCTTCACCGCGTCGACGCCGGCCTTGATTAGATCGAGGGTCCCCTTCTTTGTTCCGACATTTCCTGCCACCAACTGCAGTTCAGGATGTTTCCTCTTCAATGTCTTGACCATCCCGATCACGCCTTTGGAATGACCGTGCGCTGTGTCGACGATTATGACGTCGACACCTGCTTTCACAAGGGCCTCGACACGATCAAGAGTTTCCGACTTGACGCCGACAGCTGCGCCGACGCGAAGTCTGCCGCGCTCATCTTTCGACGCGTACGGATAACGCTTCTTCTTCTGTATGTCTTTGAAAGTTATAAGTCCTCTAAGTCTGCCGGAAGAGTCGACCACCGGGAGCTTTTCGACCTTATGCTTCTGCAATATTTTTTCGGCAGCTTCCAGAGTAGTTCCAACTCTTGCCGTGACGAGATGTTCGTGGGTCATGAACTCTGAGACCTTGCGATCATGGTCGTCGACAAACCGGAGGTCTCTGTTCGTGAGAACTCCGACCAGAAGCTCACCTTTGACGATCGGAATTCCCGAAATGTGGTATTTGTTCATGAGGGCTATCGCTTCACGGACCGTGTGATCGGGACCCAATGTCACGGGATCCGAGATCATTCCGCTCTCGGACCTTTTGACGTGATCGACTTCCTCAGCCTGTTTTTCTATCGAAAAATTCTTGTGAATGATTCCGATTCCTCCCTCACGTGCGAGCGCGATCGCAAGTTCGCTTTCCGTGACGGTGTCCATTGCGGCGCTGACAAGCGGAATGTTGAGCTCTATCCCGCGGGTGAATTTTGTCCTGACACTTGTCTCTCTCGGCAAGACCGCCGAAAAATTCGGAACAAGGAGCACATCATCAAAAGTGAGTGCGTCCCCTGTAATCTTTCCGTTCATCCTCATTTATTATCTCTCCCTCATGTGTACGCCTGAAAGCCGGTGATGTCGCTCCCGATTATCAGAGTATGGATGTCGTGCGTCCCTTCATATGTGTATACGCTCTCCAGGTTTGCCATGTGCCGCATCACCGGGTATTCATCGAGTATGCCGTTAGCTCCCAAGATTGTCCGCGCGACGCGAGCGATCTCAAGCGCAAAATGTACATTGTTCCTCTTCGCCATAGAAACCTGGGTGAACTTGTGCTTCCCCTGATCCTTCAGCCTTCCAAGCTGAAGGTTCAACAACTGACCTTTTGTAATTTCGGTGAGCATGAAGACCAGTTTATCCTGGGTCAACTGGAATGCAGCGATGGGTTTGTCGAATTGAATTCTGGATTTTGCGTAATTAAGAGCCGAGTCGTAACACGCCATTGCTGATCCCACTGCTCCCCATGAGATTCCATATCTTGCCTGATCGAGACACATGAGGGGAGACTTCAACCCGCCCGATCCTGGCAAAATATTTTCACGCGGGATTGCACAATCCTGGAACACTAGCTCGCTCGTAACTGAAGCACGAAGCGAATGCTTGCCCTTCATTTCCGGTGCCGTGAATCCGGGCGTACCCTTCTCCACCAGGAATCCCCTGATCTGGTTTTCGAGTTTAGCCCAGACGACCGCTACATCTGCGATGGTCCCGTTCGTTATCCACATCTTTGCGCCGTTAAGCACATACTTGTCTCCTTTCAACTCGGCGCGAGTAATCATACTTCCGGGATCAGAACCGAAATCGGGTTCAGTCAATCCGAAACAGCCGATCGCATCGCCCTTGGCCAGCCCCGGAAGCCATCGGTCCTTTTGTTCTTCGGAACCGAAAGTGAAAATAGGAAACATGACGAGACCGCTTTGTACTGAAGCAAAACTCCGAACGCTTGAGTCGCCTCGTTCCAATTCCTGCATGATGAGACCGTACGCCACGTTGTTCAGTTCCGCGCACCCATACTTCGCCGGGAAGGTCGGGCCGAGGATACCGAGCTCGCCCATCTTCTTCACAAGATGTTTCGGAAATGTTCCTTCTCGGTAATGTTTCTCTATGATGGGAACAACTTCGTTCGACACGAAGTCACGCACGGTGTCCCTGACAAGTTTCTCTTCGGCAGATAGGAGGCTCTCAGTATTAAAGTAGTCAACGCCGCCAAACTGTACCATCGCAACCTCAAGATTTTGGTGGGTTCTCCGTCGACTCGCCGGATGCAATAAGCAAGCCGCCGGATCATATTTTTGTCCGATCAGAGGAGATCAGATTGGCAGAAAAAATAGCCAAGAATTGGCTCAGAATCAAGGTTGTCGCGGCAGCACGATAGTGACATGCAACGTCAGGGTGTGCCGAGATCATTGTACTGCCAACGCACTGATATGTCCATCCAAGAATCTTCGAGGCTGTTCTCAATGATCGAATTTGCCACTCCCTTTGAGTTTCCTTCCATCCAAATCCGGGTGCAGCGCATCGCGAATCCTTCGATGAGCCTCGACTCGTCATCACGTGAGAAATTGGGCGTTGCCGATACTCTTTCTCGTTTGACAGTGACTCTTTATTTCTTTAGTTTTCCAAATCGGAATCTGTTCAACCGCGTGAATTCAAGTCGTCAAATATTATAATCTTACATAATTCAATGAGACTCGAATGGAGAACTTTAAAGAAAAGTCAGCGATCGTAACAGGTGCTTCGAGCGGGATCGGTCGGGCGACCGCAAAAGCACTCGCAAGATCGGGGGCTAATGTGGTCGCCGTTGGAAGAAACAGAGAACGGCTGGAGTCATTGAAGACAGAGATCGATGGATCGGGTTCATTATCGATTGTACAAGCCGACGTGACCCTCGAGGCTAATCGCAAGAAATGCGTCGATAAGGCTTTGGAGCGCTTTGGCGGAATCGATATTCTAATTCAAGCGGCAGGAATAATCGCGAACGGGACCGTGGAGAATACGACCGACGCGCAATGGAACGAGATGATCGAAATAAATCTGACCTCCGTTTTCCGGCTCATGCAGCTTGCCCTTCCTTCTATTATCAAGCGGAAGGGAAATATCGTGAACGTATCCAGCGTGACGGGAACCAGAGCGTTTCCGAATGTACTCGCCTATTGCGTGAGCAAGGCCGGGGTGGATCAGCTTACAAGATGCGCAGCCCTCGAGCTGGCACCCAAGGGTGTGAGAGTAAACGCGGTAAATCCCGGCGTCGTAGAGACGAATCTCCACAGGAACAGCGGGATGAACGAAGAGACCTACGCAGGTTTCCTCGAACATTCCAAAACTACTCACCCAATCGGACGCGCCGGCAATCCGGAAGAGATTGCCGACTTGATTCTCTTCCTTGCCTCCGACAAGGCGTCTTGGATAACCGGCGTCACTTACAGCATCGACGGAGGACGGGCACAGACATGCTTAAGGTAAGAGTAGAAATAAATCTGGAGGTGCAAAATGTCTGAACACGAGATGGATGATGAGCTTCAGGAAATGTATGAGGACCCAAAGCGCCGTGAGAAGGTTCTCTCAAACGACGTCCTGAGATTGCCAATAAAATCAGTAAGACTTCAGGACGCGATTTCCATTTCACCTGAATCGAGTGTCCTGGAGGCGATCGAGCTCATGAAGTCGCACAAGATGGGATGTCTCCTCGTAGTGGACTCAAAGAAAGTCGTAGGGATATTCACGGAGCGAGATCTCCTTTACAAGTTGGCCGGCACGAAGAACGACTTGTCGGCGGTCAAGGTCAAACAGTACGACACTCCGAACCCTGAAATGCTTCAGGCGAATGACGAGATCGGTCACGCCCTCAATCTCATGCACATAGGCGGCTACAGGCATATTCCGATAGTGAACGCAAAAGGAGAACCAAAGGCCGTACTCTCTATAAAGGACATTGTCTCTTTCCTTTGCGAATACTTCCCGGAGGACGTCCTTAATGTTCCTTCAAAACCGCTGAGGACGACGACCGAACGCGAGGGAGCATAGTTTAGGAAAACTCTTAGGAGTAAGCGGGACCCGATGCAGATTTGAGCCCCGAGAATAAATTGACTTCCTTCTCAGCGAAGCGAACGCCTGAATCTATTGACGCTCAGCGAGAGGACAATTGTTCCTATCGCGAGGAGCGCGAGCGTTTGAGGTATTAGATCGCCGAAGTTGTCGCCTTTCAGAAATATTCCCCTGACTATCTCAAGCGCGTACCTTATCGGGATAATATAAGTCACGTACTGGAAGAACTTCGGCATGTTTTCAATCGGGAAAATAAAGCCTGAAAGTATCAACATCGGAAAGAGGAGGAGAAATTGCGCAGCCATTGTTGCCTGTTGCTGCGTCTTCGATATCGATGAGACAAATATCCCGAATCCAAGTCCGACGATGACAAATAGAACGCTGAGAGTGAGTAATGCAGGCAAACTCCCTGAGAGGGGAATTTTGAAGAAGAAGACCGCCACAATCAGAACGAGTGACACCTGTATGAAGCCAGTGATCGTGAACGGGATCATTTTCCCGAGAATAAACTCCCAATCGCGTAGCGGTGTGACTACTATTTGCTCGATTGTGCCGGATTCTTTCTCTTTCACGATTGCCATAGCGCTGATGACAGTCATGACAAGCATTAAGACCATCACCAGAACGCCGGGGACCATGAAGTTTACGCTTTTCAGATCTTGATTATACCAGGCCCGGGTCTGCGAGGTCACCTGCGGCAGGTCTGAAGGATTCTTTATCAGGTTGAACATTTCGGCACGCTTAACGAGGATGTTGCGCGCATAACTGGCCGCAATACTACTGGCGTAACTGAGTCCGATGCCTCCTGTGTTTGAATCCGAGCCGTCTGCGGCGACGACAAGCTGCGGGTTCCTCCCCGCCAGCAAGTCGCGTCCGAAATTGACCGGCACGATAAGCGCAATTCCAGCAGCGCTCCTCCTGAAGTACGTGTCGATGTCATTCATATCCCGGGAACGACCGACAAGATTGAAGTATCCCGATCCTGAATAGTGTTCGATGAGCTCTCTGCTTTCTTTGCTGTTATCCAGATCGCAGACGACCATCGGAATGTTTTTTATATCGAGCGACGCTGCATATCCGAGAAGGACTAGCTGGAGGATCGGAGCAGCAAAGAGCATCCCGACCATTCTGCGGTCTCGCCGCATCTGGAGGAACTCTTTTTTCACGACATGGAAGACTCTATTCATCTCAAATTCCCTTCGCGGCTGTGCGCCGTGAGGCAGTCACCAGGACGACAACGAAAATGATTATAAGCGGAACAATCTGATCCCAGATATCGAAAAGACCAGAACCCTTCAGGAGAATTCCTCTCAAAGAAGCTATGAAATATCTCCCCGGGAATAGATAAGTAATTGTCCGCAGCCAGAAAGGCATGCTGCTAATGGGAAATATGAAACCCGAAAGTATCATGTTCGGTAGAAACCCCAATGCTCCCGCGGCCAGGTAAGCCTGAGCCTGGGTTGCAGTAGCGGTCGATATGAGAATTCCAATCGCCAGACTTGCGCTCAAAAACAGGATTGTAACCGCAACAAGGAGAATCACGCTTCCTCTTATCGGGATGCCGAACAGGACTACGCTGACGGTGATTACGACGAGGGTGGCCAGCAATGAGAGAACAAAATAGAGGAGAGTCTTTCCAAGTATTACTTCCAGAGGTCTTACAGGCGCAAGCAGAATGTGTTCCATCGTACCACGTTCCTTTTCACGAACGATGGAAATGGCCGGAATCAGCATGGTAAGTACCATCAGGATAAAAGCAACCAGGCCGGGAACGAGATACTTCATACTTTGAAGCTCTGGATTGTAGTAGACTCTCGGTCTAAAGTCGATTGCCCCCGACGAGATTGAGAACCCCTTCCGGTTCATGTACCTCACAGTCAAATCCTGAGAAAAGTTCTGGACAATCCCTTCGATATAGCCCATGATTATGGTGGCATTATTGGAATTTGTCCCGTCAATGACGACTTGAACGTTTGTAGATTTGCCGCGCAGGATATCTTTCGCGTAATCGCGCGGAATAACCAGTACAGCAGTAGCCTTACCATCCTGGATGAACTTGTCAACCGCGGGTTCATCCGACACATTCCCGGCAAAATCAAAATATTCCGTGCTGAAGAATTTCTGTGCCAGTTCACGGCTTTCCATCGTTTGCGAATCATCCAGGAGACCTAGCCTCACGTGCTTCACATCAAAATTAAGTGCATATCCGTAGAGCAAGAGCATTAACACGGGTGTAAAGATAATAGCCGCCAGCGTAAGCTTGTCGCGCTTCAGTTGCCTGAATTCCTTAGTATAGATCGTCAGTACATTCTCAAACACTCTTCAACTTCCCCTGTTCGCGTTAACAAAGATATCTTCGAGAGTCGGCGCGGCTTTCGTGATGGAGAATCCCTTCTGTTTGTGCTCGTTCAGGAATTTCTCTATTGACCCAACCGGATCATCGGCTTGCGCGAACACGTGGACGCTTCCTCCGAGAATCGATGCTTCGGTCACCCACGGCTCGGCTTCCAGTAGGTTGAAAACCTGAACCGGATTATTGGTTTCAATTTCAAATAGCGGGAGATCGGCAAACTCACGCCTGATGTTTTCCGGCGAACCATAAACCACTATGTTCCCGCCATGCATCATCAGCACTCTCTCGCAAAACTCCGCCTCCTCCAAATGGTGCGTCGTGACAATCATCGTGGCGCCGCCACGCGACAATTCTCCTATCAATCCCCAGAACTTATCACGAATGACCGGGTCCACTCCGCTTGTCGGTTCATCCAGAAAGACGACCTTCGGTTGATGAAGCACTGCGCAGCCGAGAGCCAGCCTCTGTCGCCATCCCAACGGCAGATCCTTGGTGAGGATATTTTCCCTCCCTTTGAGGTCGGCAACCTCCACTACCCAGTCAAATCGTTCCTTGAGTATGCTGTTGCTCAATCCGTAAATCCCGCCGTAAAACTCGATATTCTCCTTGACGGTGAGGTCGCTGTAGAGTGAGAACCTTTGAGACATGTAACCGATGCTCTGGCGGACCAGTTCGGGATGGCGGGTTACGTCGATCCCCGCGACGAGTGCCTCTCCGGACGTAGGTCTGGACAATCCACAAAGCATTTTGATCGTCGTTGTCTTGCCCGCGCCGTTGGCGCCGACAAAGCCGACGATCTTCCCTTCCTCGACTTCGAATGATATTCCGTTAACAGCAGTGAAGTCCCCGAACTTCTTTGTCAGATTCGATGCCTTGATTGCGAGCGCCATCTTACAGCTGGCCGGTCGCCTTTTCAAGACTAATGCGCGCTATCTCGAGACCCGTAAGCGCCTGGGTGTAATTGAGTTTTGTTTGTAGAAGTGCGATCTCGGCATCCATCAGATCAGTGTTTGTAACCAGACCGACTTTGAATTTCTGGTCCGAAATTCTGTAGCTCTCTTCGGCATCATTAACAGCCGTCTGAGCAACGGCAATTTTGTCTTTTGCCTGTTTAAAATTCAGGTAACTCTGGGTCACGTCTAGATACACTGCGTCGGCAGTCTGTTTCAACGCGAGGTCGGCTTGTTCACGCTGGGCTCGCGCCTGGTCTACTTTAGCTTCAGTCTGCCCCCAGTTCCAAATAGGAAGACTGATCATTACGCCGGCATCCCAGGTGTTCTTGAAGGCGTCGGTTGGCGGTTGAATCCTCTGGTTGGGTCGTTGATAGTACAAGTCTCCGACGACAGCTACCTGCGGCAGGTATGCTCCCCAGGCGGCTGCCACGGCGGCATCCGCTGCTTGTCCCTTCAGTTTGAGCGATTGCAGCTCGTTTCGGTTTTCGAGCGCCGTGTGGAGCAATGCGCCGATATCCTGCATTGTCGTGTCGCCCGTCTGAGGGACCGAGGTAATAGTGTATTCCTTGTTTAGTGGTACACCGAGGACATTATTCAAGGCCACCGCCGCCAGTCTCAAATTGTTCTGAGCGTCGAGAAGCATCAACTGGGCGTTTGATACTTGAACCTTCACACTTAGTACGTCGCTCTGCGTTAACATACCCTGGTTCAACATGTCCTGGGCCTGTTTGTAATGGAGCTGCGTGCGGTCAAGGTTCTCCTGCATGAACTGCGCGGCTTCCATTGCCTGGTAGAGGTTCCAGTAAGATGTCGCGATCTGCACTTCTAGATTTGATCTATCCGCTTTCGAATCATATGTAACTGCTTCGGCTGTCTTCTCGGCTGCCTTCGATGAGTTTAGCAGCGTGAACCCTGTGAATATCGGCTGCTGGAGCTGAAGTTGCAGATTGTAATAATCGTACAGGTTCTGATAGAGCGAAAATGACAGCGGCGTCGGATTGCCGAACTCTCCCACCGGAATGGTCACATTGAACGGAGGAACAGTCGATAACCTGGTGTATCCACCTTTGAGTGTCAGGTTTGCCCAACGGTTTGCATTCACTTCATTTGATTTCTCCTGTGCAATCGAAACATTGAGCTGCGATATCTTAAGCGACTTAGAATTCTCGAGACCAATTTGTATGGCATCTTGTAGCGAAAGCGTTGTCTGAGCAGAAGATGTCATTGCCCACCCGATTAACACAATCCCAATAATTGCTCTTTTCACTTTAGTTTCCTCCGTGCGAATTAGCCGACAGCCGATAGTCCTTTTGCATGTAATCCGATACAATCGAACAATCGTCCGGCATTTTATTGTTTTATCAGACTTGTAAAGATATTGTCAAGCGAAGCGCCGATCTCTTTCATCTCCGCCTTATCATCAACGGATTTTCTCACGGCGTCGAGCACGGACATTACATCCATCTCCGTGTGATGATCGGTGACAAAGTTTATCCTGTCGCCAAGTATTATGACGTTTTCAACAAACTTAAATTTCGAAACAACGGCATGCGCCTCGCCGAGATTTCTCGAATGAATCTCATACACATGAAGGTGCGTTTCAGACGTCAGCGCTGCCACAGAATCGTACCTCAGGAGCTTGCCCTGATTGAAGAGCGCGACTCTACTGCATCTTTCAGCTTCGTTCAGATAAGGAGTAGCGACGAGAATCGTCATGGAGTTCTTGAGGAATGTGGCAAGGATGAGCCACAATTCTCTCCTCGATACAGGATCGACTCCTGTTGTAGGTTCATCAAGAATCAGAATCTTCGGCTGATGAATTACCGCGCAGCAAACTCCAAGTTTCTGTCGCATACCGCCGGAGAGCTGATCTCCGAGACGATTTTTAAAACCATTTAGGCGCGCGAATCTCAGCAGCTCGTTTCCACGTTGCTCCCAGTCCTTCACCTTATGGATCTTGCCGAAGAACTCGATGTTCTCCCAGACGGTAAGATCGCCGTAAGCCTGACTTACCTGAGAAAGGTAACCGATCTCTTCTTTAAGCTGCTGGCGGTCTTCAAGAAAAGTCTTGTCATTGATAACAATTTTGCCCGAAGTGGGTTCCAGCGCCCCGGCGATCATCCGCATGAAGGTTGTCTTCCCCGCACCGTCGGGCCCGATTATGCCCACCAGCTCACCTCGCTGAATTTCCAGAGTGACTTCGTCGACTGCGATAAGGTCGCCGTATTTCTTCGTAAGGTTTTCTACTCTGATTATCATTTGGTGTATATGGAAGCGTCAGCAGGCAGGCCGGCCTTTAAATAATTATCCGGATTAGGTATGCCGATCTTTACAGCGAATACAAGTTTGATACGGTCTTCCTTGGTTTCGACGTTCTTCGGGGTGAACTCGGCGGTCGGAGAGATATAGATTACTTTTCCGTCGAATGGGTGGTTCGGCATGCCATCGAGTACCACTTTAGCTCCGTTACCTAGTCTAATCTTTGCCAGGTCGACCTCGTTCACGTAGACAGTCATCTTCATCATCCGGAGATCAGCGACAGTGTAGATGGGCGTGCCGACGTTCGCGTAATCTCCAACCTCTACAAGTCTTTCCAGCACAGTTCCGTCGATTGGATTCAAAACGTAGGAATGCTCAAGCGATATCGTCGCATAATCGAGTGCAGCTTGTGCCTGCTCGACCTGCGCGGCCGCGGTCCTGATTTCCTCGGGTCTGGCAAAATGCTGCATCTTCTCGAGAGTCTGTTTTGCCGATTGCATCTGTGCCGAAGCGACCTCATACTGTGCCTGGGCCGCGTCCATCTGGGATTGCGAAACGCTGTGGTCACTAAACAGTTTCGTTGTGCGCTCCATTGCGAGGTTCGCCAGGTTGAAATTCGCTTCCGCTTGTTTGACACCCTCTTCCGCTACTCTCAAGTCCTCACTTCTGGCGCCTTTGACAAGCATGTCATACTGTTGGCTGGCCATAGTGAGAGCCGCCTGAGCTTGGTTCACTTGTTGAACGATCGAGCGGTGGTCTATTTCCGCGAGCGTGTCACCCTTCTTTACGATTGCCCCCTCTTCGTAATTGACCTTCATAATACGGCCCGGTACTTGCGCTGCAATTGAACTCTCGGTTGCCTCGATCGTTCCGGTCGCTGACACATCGTCCTTATCCGAGCTGGAGCTGCATCCAACGAGAGAGACTGCGGCAGCCAGGATCACTGCGGTAGTCACGACACGAATATTAAAACTCACTTTCTTACTAACACTCCTTCCATAAAGATCTTGAACAGTTGCTTCGGTAATACCTCTTCGGTAACAGAATGTCTCGCGAGGAAGTCGGAATTAAAGAGTTCCTTTGCTGCCCCCAGGTAAGCAATGACAAACAGGTCGATATTTAGATCCTTGCGGACAGTTCCCTGTTTCTGTCCTTCCCTGATTATGCTTGGAGCTACTTTAGTTATGAAATACGTGAGGATTGCCTGAATTTTTTTTGAAACCGATGGGACGCTATGCACGACGTCGGCCATAAGTCTTTGCCAATCTGGATCGACAAATCTCGGAAACATCTCAGCGACCCGCTTGATCCGATCATCCGCGGGGCCGTTGTCCGCCAGGAGGGCTTTAAACGCCTCTTCTCCGCGTTTAACTCTTTGATTCACTATCTCTTCGAGGATCGTCTCTTTGCTCGCGAAATGTTTATAGACGGTCTTTTTGCTGATCGCGAGTTCGGTCGCGATCTCGTCCATCGTGATCCGCTTGAAGCCGTGTTGACTGAACTTCTTGTACGCGAGCTCGACTATGGCTTGCTTTACTTCAGATTCGTCTGATACCATGGAAACTAATTTAGTGTTTTGAGTTTCCAATGTCAAGGGGGAATATAATGCTTGATCGGTACTTCTTTTGGAATCGGAGTTTAAGCGGCGGGCGTGAGAAGCTGGAGGAAGCTCTTGGCGATTATCTCTAGGTCCAGCCAAATCGATTGATTTCGGGCGTAGTAGACATACAGTTTTTCCACTTCTTCCTCGGAAAGGGTTTGGCCTCGATTGAGCTGTACTACACCTGTGATTCCCAGCTTCCCGAAAATCTCGTCGCCTCCCTGCGGGTAATACTCGGAGCGACCGACAACGGACCAGCTTCCGTTCAGGACCCGCGATAGATTACCGAAGACCCTCGCCGCGGTAGAGTCGCGTTTGAACAATCTCGCGGGAAGCAGGATCATTCCCGCAACCAGGACAAAGAAAATGTCAAAGCTACGCTTCAAGATCTTGTTGCGGCGCCGATTGATGCTGTAGTTGATATCCACCAGCGGAACATCCGCCAGCCCATCGACATAAGTTTTGCCGATTATTACGTCCATCGTGTCGGGCACAAGTTTGAAATGTACCCCCTTGTCCCTGACACTGGCGACAGCCTGGAGAACCTGCGCATAAGAGATCCGGCCTGAAGCGAAGACAACGTCGTCCGCTCGCCTCTCACGAACAATTTCGGGAAGTTCGCTTAAAGTACCCACGACTTTGATCCCGAGAAGCCTGGCTTCATCAGTCACTCCTTCCGAGACCACGCCGATAATATCAAAGCCCATCGCAATCCTGCCCCGCATCTTCCGTATCAGCTCGATGGCCCTCTGATCCATACCAACAACCAGAGTCCTCCTGCCAAATACTGGGTGTCTCGAAGTACCCACCGAACTCCTGAGTTGATATACCAGCCTCCAACCGGGTATAAGAATTACCATGAAGATTCCGGCAATCAGAACGATCAATCTGGAGAAGGCAAATGCCTTGAAAAAATACGTACCTGCCGAGACGAGCAGGAATGTCAGAAAGGCAGTAAGAAACGAATATCGAATTGAAAATTTATTTTCACCGTACACGCCGAGGCTGCCGGCCAACGTAACGAGTATTATTCCAGGCGCAAGATAAAAAACAGGTTTGCCATAGCTTGGAATTGAGTAGAGCTTGTGGACTCGGAGATACTCGCCCACGAACATCGCACAGACGCTTATAAGGTAATCGATCAGCACGGGAGACATGTCTCTCAGCAAATGTGAAAACGAATGTGCGAAACGGCTAAGCACGATTGCCACATTTAGCAATCGCGACAACATTGTCCCCGACCCATACCTTTTCTCCACGAAGATTATCATCGCCCTGTAGAATTCGTATGTCTGTTTAATGGTGCTTCGTCTCGTGCTTTCACCTTTAAAGTGAATAGCGGTAGTCTCCGGATTATAGTAAATCTTATATCCCGCCTTCTTAATCTTGTAGCATAAGTCCAGGTCCTCACCATACATAAAATAGTCTTCATCGAAGCCGCCCACCTTCTTGAATACAGCTCTCGGAATGAACATGAAGCTTCCGCCAATCGCATCGACCTCATGGCACTCTCCGGGATTGAGATAGGTCAGATTATATTTTCCGAACATCTTTGTTCGTGGAAACAGGAAACTAAGTCCGGAGATCTTTGTGAATGCCACCCAGGGAGTTGGGAAACTTCTCCTGCAGGATTTCTGGAGAGTCCCGTCGGCGTTCAGCACTTTACAACTTGACGCACCTGATTCCGGATGTTTCTCCGAGAACTCCAGCATTCTCTTTACCGTGTCTTCGGCAACAACGGCGTCAGGGTTTATGATCAGAAGGTACTCTCCCGTGGACGCACTTACACCCTGATTATTGGCCCGTCCGAAACCGACGTTTGTTCGGTTCTCGATCAGTTTTACATTGGGGTGATTTTTTCTGACAAACTCGACGGTGTCGTCATCGGAGAAATTATCCACCACGATTGTCTCTGACGGGACTCCTTCGAGCGCACGCCTCAGTGAGGCGAGGAGGTTTTCCAGGAAGCCACGGACATTATAGCTTACAATTACTACCGAGACTTGCGGAATCAATGATTTCTCAGCCTGAGGAACTTGAGCAGCCTTCCGACTCCGAGGATAAGGACTATCTTCACGCCCTCATAGACGATCCTTTTCGACATCTTGCTCGAGCCGACGCGCCGCTCGGTAAACACAATAGGCACTTCCACAAGTTTGAATCCCCGGCGATATGCGCGGGCATTCATCTCCACTTGAAAGGCGTAGCCGTTCGATCTTATGGAATTGAAATTGAAGGACTTCAGTACCTCTATCTTGAATGCTTTGAAACCGCTTGTCATGTCGTTCACCGGCACACCGGTCACGACTCTCGCAAAAATATTTGCACTATAGCTGAGGAGGAGTCTTTTCATCGGCCAATTTAAGACCGATACGCCGAAGGCGTAGCGTGAACCGATTGCTACATCGGCATGATTCTGGAGTGCCTGATGAAACTTCGGAATCTCATTGGGCTCGTGCGACAGATCCGCGTCCATTTCAACAACGAAATCGTATCCATGCTCGATCGCGTAGCGGAATCCTTCAACGTATGCGGTCCCCAGACCCGACTTGTTCTTGCGGCTTAATAGGCGAACACGTATGTCCGACAGAGAAATATCCGAAACGATCCGGGCGGTACCGTCGGGGGAACTGTCGTCTACCACGAGTATGTCTGTATCGGGATTGGAACTGAATACTTTCCTGATGATCGCCCCAATATTTTCTGCTTCATTGTATGTGGGAATCACAACCAGCGTCTTCGCCTTGTGCTCCTGTGAAGCCTTCGCAGTGGACGGGGTTTCCGATACTTGACTTAACATGTCACCTCCGAACTATCCGAGCCAAATGGATTAGTCCTCATCATGCGTGACCTTTTCCAAGGAGTACGTGAAAGACCGTCCAGAACAGAATCTGAAAATCCAACCGGAGCGACATGTTTTCAATATAATACAGATCATACTGCAGGTCGATCTTCACATCTTCGATACTCTCATCGTACTTGTATTTCACTCTGGCAAGGCCGGTGAGTCCCGGCTTGATTTTGGACCGTCGTCTATAAAGTGGGATTTCCTTCGCAAGCATGTCGACAAAGAACGGCCTTTCAGGACGAGGGCCGACGAGACTCATATCACCGACAAGCACATTCACAAACTGCGGTGTCTCGTCGAGGTGCGTCTTCCTCATAAATCGGCCTACCGATGTAACTCGTGGGTCGTTCTTTGATGCCCAGACGGGACCACTCTGTTTCTCTGCATCCACGTACATCGACCTGAACTTGATAAGCGTGAATGGTTTCAAGTCCTTGCCGACTCTTTCCTGACGATATATGACCGGTCCGCGGGAATTGATTTTAATGGCGATACAAACCACCAGCCACAATGGAAAACATATCACCAACGCAAAAGCCGATGCCAAGATGTCGATGAGGCGTTTCGTAACTCTTTGCCACTGCGTCATTATTTCAGGGACGACATCTATCAGCGGAAAGCCATACAGCTGAGACACTCTCGCCTGCCCGGCGATGGAGTCGTACAGATCAGGCACAATCTTTATCCCAGCCTCTGCGCCGTTGATGTGTGAGATGACGTCATAAAGGTGTTCTTTTTCAGATTCCTCGAGTGCGATAATCACTTCCCTCGCCTCCATTCTTTCGATCGTCGCGCTCAATCCTGCAACATCCGAAAGGACCGGAGCGGGTAGATTCCCTTTGGATGACGACTCGTTCAGGCTAACGAACCCGAGCGGTTTGTAGCCAAGCGTCTTGAACTTCGAAGCGAGATTATACACCGAGCTTGCTCTTTCACCCGATCCGACTATGATGGCGTTTCTCAATCCGACGCCCCCAATGAGAAGTCTCTTTTGTATGGTCCTGAATCCGATTCTGGCAATACCCGGGAAAGCAATGACAAGTATCCAGTACAAAAGTATGAAGATTCTTAAATGAGGAATCCTCCCCGATCCAGCGTCGTCGAAAAAGATCGCAAAGAAGAGAATGAGTATATAGACCGTCGAGATCTTCAGGATAGCTATGAATTCGTCGAGTCGGGAACTTAAATACGAAAAGTTGTAAAGTCCCCAGAACCAGTACAGGAACATCAAGAACAAGGTGAGGACCACAACCGGCCCCCAAAAATCAGGGACTGTCAGTATGGAGAATAGTCCGCTCCTGATTCGAAAGTAATAGTATATTATATTGGCCAATGTCAGGGAAAGAAAATCTAAAGCCAGTAAGGTGCGCGCTTCTCCACCCTTTTTCACGCTCAATCGTACCATTATCAGCTATATTTCAACGACTGAAGAGTCAACATCATCCCTTTAGATTCTCGATGTGTACCTTAGATCCTTCTCCTAAACCTGCTGCGATTAGGAAGATAGTCCCTCCCGACAAAATAATGAATAGACACGTGTGAATCGACAGACCAGACTCAGAGACAACGAAAACCAACTCAGAGACGATTGTCCTGGCGATTATGGCTCGCGGAGCCATCGACTATTTTTCGGAGATCTTCTTCAAAATCGGCTACTATTCTCTCCCAACTGAGAGAGTGCCGTACAGATTCGAGCCCATTTTCAGAAAGGCCCCCTTCAAGAGATTCTTGCTTTAGGATTTCGACAAGGCCGTTTCCAAAATCATCGGGTGAATCCGCAACGTGAACGAATCTTTGCGCGGCAGAAGGAAGCCCCCGAACTGCGATAGAGGTTGCGACCACCGGCACTCCCAGTACAATCGGTTCGATAACCTTGTTGAGTGTGCCCGCCCCGAACCGGGTTGGAGCGATCGCAACCGCACTCTTTAAGTATTCGGTGACAATATTATCTACGAATCCGGTAACTATGATATTCTCGGACGCCAGACTTCTTACCTTGCGAGTCGGACGACGTCCCACGACAAACAACTTCGCGTCCGGAACTTCTCGCAGGACTCTTGGAAAGATAGTGCTCACAAAATAAAGAACCGCGTCCTCGTTCGGGAAATACGGCATGTTTCCCGTGAAAATGACTCTCCGCTTGTCGGGGGTCCGTCTTGTTCCTTTAAAGAGCTCGGTATCCACTCCGTTGGGGAGTATGTGAAAATCCGCCCTGATGCCCTTTCCTAAAAGATAATCTCGATCCAGGGTTGAGCAGATGAATGACGCATCGTACTTCTCGGCGATACGTTCATAAGCTGCGATCCGGTCACGTTCCATCTTTATCAGCCATCGTGAAACCGGATTTCTCTCAGTCTCGACAAAGCGTGACAGGTAGAGTGAAACCGCATCGGTAAAGTCCAGCACCTTCACTGGTTTCACTGAAGAGACATACTCAATGTATTGTGCACTCCTGATAAAGTGAAAGTAGATTACGTCGGGATCGAACGCCGACGCGATTTCCGCAAGTCTTCTGCCCAACCGGCCGCTTCTATAAAGGGAAACTTGTATAGGCCTCCTGGTAAATACTCCGATCAGCGCGCCGATGGCGGACTTAAGCAGCGAATGCGGAACGGCCTCAATATCTGCTCCGAGCGCACGCACGCCGTCCAGATATTTCTCCTCCGATCGACTTCCCGAGAGACAAAGGACTTTGACAGTATTATTTCTCGCGAGATGTTTTACAATATTGTAGATCTTAAGCTTGTCGCCTTTGTGAGGGGGGTACGGGACGCGCGTGGTAACGATGAGGATCTTCAATCAATTTCCGGTTTGCTTATTGAAGTCACGAATTAAGTTTGAGTAGGTATTCCAAAACAAATCGCCGATTTGATGCCACGAGTATTTTTCACGGACAAATTCGGCGGCCGCGCGCCCGATTTGCGCACGGAGAGCCGAGTCATCAAGAATTTTGACTACATTCTCCGCAAAGTCTCCCGGTGTATCAGCAATGAAAACATGTTTCCCCGGCTCGCAGTTTATTCCTTCGCATCCGATTGAAGTCGTCACAATCGCCTTGCCTGCGGCCATCGCTTCCAGAATCTTGATTCGAATCCCACTCGCGGCGAAGAGGGGAACAATCATTACGCTGGACTCTCTAAAAACTGTGCGCACATCCTCGACGAATCCTTTGACCCTAACGTTTTTTCCATTATCCAGTCTATCAATGCCATGCGACGCATTCTTTCCATATATATTAAACTTAACACTGGGTTTCGATTTTGCAATTATTGGCATCACTTCCTGGACAAACCACTTCAGTCCATCGATGTTGGGGAGCCAATCGAGGCTGCCAACATAACCAATAGTATCCGTTTCTCCGACTGAGCTACCCTCCTTAAAGAAATCTGCGTCGACTCCCGCGGGAATCACATCGGCATCAATGCCGGCTCTCAACGACAGAAGTCGGTCGCGGTCTTGTTCGGTAATCATGATGCACTTGTCCATCTTAGCACAAATACTTGGTTCGTATTCCAGAATTTTCCGCGCCTGTAACGAAGCATATAATCTCAAAGCGGGATTACTTGATGTCTCGGCGAAGCGCTCCGTTATCTTGAATTCAAGATTATGCTCTCTAAGGACCACCGGCACTTCGAGTATCCTCTTCAAGGCAAGTCCGTAATAAGCCATGTGAAGATGGTCAACATGAATAAGTTCGATCTTCTTATCCGCTGCAAATGCGATAACCTTTTTTAGAATCTTCCCGGAATGATATTTCTGAACGTTGATTGGCACGGAAGAGAAGAGATTTCTTACGGCGCTCTTGAAACCGTATTTATATGGAGTCCGCACAATTAATACACTTTCACACAGCCTTGACAATTCCTCCGGCAACTCAGCCTTCTCGTTGCCGGAAACAGCAACAAAAAAGATTTTGGCTCCCCGTTCGGCCAGCAGCCGTGTAATATTAAATATGCTCACACTCCCGCCCTCGGTAAGAGGGTAAGGAATGCGGGGAGCTATCTGAAGTATCCTCACGTGCAACGGCTATCTATTTATCAACGAAGACAAGAACTTGAACAAGCTATCCTTCTGATACTCGAAAGCAAATCTGGAGCTTATCTCGAGAGCATTTCTGCGCACGCTATCCATCCACCGGTGGTCGAGTAGATGTTGTCGTAACTCCTCAGCGTCCTCATATACCAGACCAATATTGGAACTCGTGACGATTTCTTCACATGCTGAGAAAGTACCCCTTTTCATAAAGATAGGAATTCCGGCAATAAAAGCTGCCAGGAAACGCTGGGGGATGCTGTGTGTAAGTTTTAGTCTTTTGGAATTGCCGTTATAAAGTACAAGACAGCCATCAAACTGAGTCATGAACTCAGCGAACTTGCCGTTAACCAAATCAGGCGTGTCGAACCGCTCGAAGAAGTGCACGTAGTGCCCACCAAGATCTTCTCGCGTCGTCTGGCCGCAGTGTACGTGTATCTGACACCTTGTTACTTCAACTATCTGCGCTGTGACATCATTATACGTTTTCGAGAAATCGTTCGTGCCCGGAAAGACAAGATGAGGTTCGCCGGTCTTATCGGACATCAGCGGCATTCTATTCCTGGCAAAGTACTCCGAAGCGTAATATATCGGACCTACAAACATGGAACTGCCGTTCATCCCGAACTTCTTCGTGAAAAAACTTTTCATCGGTTCACTTCCCGTAATGAACCCCTGGACACTTGGAACGTTCCTTCTAAACATGTACAACTCAAGCGACTCTCTTATTTTAGATAGCTGAGAGGTAGGAAATGTCGGCAGATAGTGGACAATCGGAACAGTTGGATCAACCGCACGCAGGAAACGAATGTCTGCAATGACACTGATCCCCCAAGCCGCAAACACCAGATCGACTTTTTCTTTGTCAAGGACATTCTTAATGAATTTCTTTTCGTAGTTTCCTAACGCGAACAGAGAGAAAAATGAGTAATTAAATCCCGAAAGATACCTTAGAATCTTCCTGAGTTTGGCGACGGTTCCAAGCCCCTTCGGATTAACGGGCTCATATAGATTGTAAACTACAAGTTTCTTGCCGATCGCGTCGTGGACAGAAGGAGGTTCTTCATAAAAGTTAGTGAGGCTTGTATTTAACACTACGATGTCCGTGGCGACTTTCGACAATGCGATCAGGTTAGAAATCGCGTCTCCCATTTCACCCAGATAAAGAACTCTCATTGGAAATCCGCGTTGACGCTACTGCGGATCAATAGTTTGGAATATATGGTTGCAGTTTTGCTGCCGGCCGGCAACACACCAGTGGATCCAGCTTGATCATTAGGTTTTACACTTCCTATTCTCTCCATCAAGCGCTCAGATGTACAGCATTGAAGGTTTTGACTAGACAGTCCCATCTCCATTACCATATTGCGCCTTGTTCTCATGAACAGAATATTTGTCTATGATCATCGAAGCAATTACGGCAAAGACCAGGCTAACAATCCAATAGCCTAGCCTCGATACCTGCACAAAGAACGAAAAGAAAACTGCAACGTGTAAATGGGCGACAATTGCAAGAAGCGTCAACGACTTCCTGCGTCGATAGGCTTCGACAGCGACAGAGCAAAATGCTCCAAGCAAATACACAAAGAAGAGAGTTCCGCCTATCCCCCAGTCGGCGTAAAGCTCTCGCAGATAGCTTGCGGTGTTAGTTGACGCTGGAACCGAGTAGGACTTCTGGTATTCTAAAACTGGATCCGTGAGGCCGATCTTGGCAAACAATCTGAAGAACGGCGCAAAAGTATTTCCTCCGATCGGTGTGTGCTCTACACGTCCCGAAAACTCATAGTTCAGGAACTTGTTCAACACAGCAACATCAGAACTAAGATAGAGGTAGATAGAGGGCGTTATAAGCCCAACCCCATTCATATGCGAGAGACTTGTAGTCTCACCGGAAAAACTTTCTCTCATGCCACGAAACTGTCTTATGAACTCCATCCCGAAGATGAAGATAATCAGTATCGAGGCAAGCAGGACTACCTGCTTCCATCTAGCACTCCTCTCTGTGGCCTGTTTTTTCACCTGCGTGAAGAAGAAGGCTGTACCCCATAAGATGATCCCTATAAGCAATCTGCTTCGTCCAAATGCTGCGATCGCATTCGCAAGTTCAACTATGAAAGGAGCCACCGCAAGGAGAATCGGCCGGCGGCGAAGTCCCGCGAAATAACCTCCAACAAAATCAGCTGCTAGACTCACGCTGTCAACGTATGGCCACATGCCAGGAATTCCGCCCTCTTCCCTGCGAAGCGCATACATCAGATTGGCATTGAAAACGACACCTTTCACGCTGCCGAACATTCTCAACAGCACGGTCCAGTGTTGATATGTACCTATTGCCCCGATCAACGTGAGGGTGACAAGGACGATAGTCAGGACATCATGTCGAGGCGCCGGCAGTGCTCGCGTCTCGGGCATTTTGTTAGAATAGAAATTCCGAATTGTTAGAGAGGAAAAAACAAATACCGCCCATGACCCGAAAATAAACATGGTCGTCTCAAAAGAGAGAGCATGATAAGCGATAAGCCTCATTTCAAACAGTATGACCTGGATTCCCCAAACCATTCCATAAATAGTGATATGATTGATCCACCTTCCGAAAGCGCGTACGCCTATCCACATTGTCGCGACAGTGATTAGTACGTATAGGAACAGCGTCAGCTCAGGCACTTGCCCTCCGGAAAGTCAAATTGACCAGGAACTTCTTCTCGTTCTCTTCAAGTGAAAATTTAAAAACAATCAAACCGTAGAGTAAGAAAGAAATGAGTCCGAGAATTATTTTCATTGCAATGACATCCTGGAAGAATATCATACAGATCATGCCCCCAACAAGACAAGAAGCGGGGGTCACGATCTTTTTGACAAAACCTTTCAAGATTCCGACCTTCAATCCAAGTTTTTGGGACGTGAATGTATAAAGCAGGACCGCATCCATAATAATCCTAAAGAAGGTCGCTGTCGCTGCCCCGATCAGGCCAAACTGCTTTATCAATATGAAAGTAACCAAGAAATGGATTGGCAACTCAATAAGATGTATTTTCCCTGTCAAATCCGATCTGCCAACTGCCTGCAAAACTGTGAATGGAAGTTGTGCGACGGAGTTAACCAAGAATGCCAAAGAAAGGATTTCAAAAACCAATCCAGCACTTTGCGCGAAGCTGCTTCCCATCCACAACTTCAAAATCTCCGGCGCAAATATAAACAAGAATGCCCCGACGGGGAGAAACGCGAAAACCAAGATCCGTTCGGATTGTATGTAAAGCTTCCTGAAATCCTGATTCAGTCCACCGGTTCCATGAATCTGACTCAAGGCAGGAAACAGAGCGGAGACCAATCCGACTGACAGGACCAACATTTTTGATGTTGCCTCATAGGGGACCACGTAAAATGTAACGACACTTGTCGCTACCAATGCACTGAGCAGGAATCTTTCCGCGTATTGCAATAGCGGACTCACAACCTGGCTGACCATTGCCCAGCCTCCAAAGACCAAAACCTCTTTCATCAATGAGAAATTAAGTGTCCTGCTGAATTTCCCCCAACTTATGATTCGAGAGATCATCCCAAAAAGTACAATGGTCGTCATCAGGCGACTTAACATCACAAAACCGATTACCCACAATACATCGAAATGCATCCAGACTAAAACCAACGCTCCCCCCCACTGCAAGAATCCATTGATAATCTGGACCAGATTTGACAAATCAAATCTATCAAAACCCATCACGACACCGCGAAACACACTCTGCAGAAGAAGAACGGGCATAGAAACCGCGACAATCTTCAGAGCTATATCTACCGTTAACTCAAATCCTGGTGGCACTGTAAAGAGCAAATGTGCCAATTGAGAATCGAATACGAAGACCAGAACACCGAATATGCCACCAAGAAGGAGGCCAATAACCGTTGAGATGTAGACCACCGATACAACATCTTTGTCTTCACCGATTCCTTTTTTTTCGGCGACAAATTTTGTTACTGCCCGACCTATTCCCAGGTCCCATAACGTGAAATAGGTAATTACCGTCCAGACCAAAGACAATATTGCAAAAGATACGTTTCCCAGTCCCCCAACTATCTTCGGGACCGCAAAAAACATAATCAGCATGACGACGATTTGAGCTGCTATGTTTAATGCGGAGTTCTTATAGACCTGTTTCAAAGAACTTCGTCTTTAACCCTGAACCGCCTTGCAGCATTCGACGCGTAACGTCGCAGCCTTATCTCTAATGAATTTAACCCGTCAGATTGGAGTCTCACCCTCTCAAAGAGATGAACAGAATAAACGAGTGCTGAGAGGACCACAAACGCGAAAATAACCTCAATGAAAAGCCTCTTGGGAACAGTAGGCCTCTCAGGTGGAAGTGCTTTGTCGAGGACTATGACAGCAGGAGTATCTTTCTGTTCCTCAATTTTTGCCTGCTCATATAGCGGCAAAATAAACTCGAGCAGTTTAGTTTGGATTTCATAATCGCGGTAGAGTCTGAGATAAGCAATTCCGAGTTCCGGAACATTTTTAAAAGCTGGGAGAACACTTGCACCCTTGGTGAAATCCGACCCGGACCCAGTTTGCATGTCCATAAGTTTTCGATTCAGTTCCTGGATCTGAAGAGTCTTCAGCTTCACCTGAGGGGCGTCTTCTCCGTATTGTTGTTTCATGACGCCTAGCTCGACTTCGGCCTCTATTCGCTGGGCTTCGAGATCGGCGCCGGCGGATATCGCAGCCTTCGCTTGTTCCGGCATGTCATATACTTTATAGCGCTGCTGAAAATCCTCCAGTGTATCCTCTGCAGACCTCAAGTCTTCCAGATTTTTTGCATACCGTTGCTGAATAAATAATCTGTTATTATGAGCTTCCTCCACGCTTACCTTGACGTAAATCTCATTGAGAAGAACCACTAAATAGTTCGCCATATTCGCTGCGCGATTCGCGTCCTTATCCAAAACGGTAATATTTAGCGCGTCATTTTCATCAATGTCAAAAATCGTATTGGCGCGTAATTCTTTCTCAGCAGTCTCCATCGGATAGCTGCTTATGTCGTAAACCTTGACCAGGTCAAATCTATATATTACCGAATCCATTACGGATCGGCTGTTGAGGATGGCAAGATAGGCGTATGTCGGTGAAGCTGAACCCAATCCTGTTCTGCCAAGCAATGGAGATACGCTTTGAGCTAGAGACGCGAAACCGGACAGCCCGCTTAGAATGTCGGAATTTCTTGGAGGGAGGACCGAAGCTTCTGCCTTGTACCATCTTGGGATCAATAGAAGGATGATCGTGACAATGATCATGACAGCTGCAAACCAGACGAGGAGAAACCATTTCCATTTTGTCAAGACGTAGAGAAATTGCCAGAGCGTACTCCTGCTCCTGGCGCCTGCTAATGTTTCCGCCCCATCTTTCTGTGTCGAATTTGAACTCATTGGACCAATCTTTCTTTCTAATTAAGTAGTTGATCGAGATTGCTAAGGCTGAACTCAGAAGATTAATTCAGCTTAGGCGCGGTCGATCTCCAAAATAACGGATCACTGCTTTTGCCCAAGCTCATCACTGTCCGGTAAAAACAGTATCTCGGAGGGAACGCTGGTACCTGCGCGACACTATCTTTCTCATCTTCCTAAAGACGCCCCGGATCTTCTTGAATGCAAAACGGGGTATGCTATATGGCAGTATCATATGGCCAAGCTCGCGAATCCGGACGGAAAGCATCACCTCGTTAAGCATCGCTTTTACTTTAGATCGGAATAAAGGCCATGTCTGCTCACTCAACTCGATCCTTCCGTGCCACTCTTCCGTCAGCCAAGTGATTATGTTGCGCTTGTATACATCGTTCATTGGAGCAGTTTTTGCAAATGGGCTGTCCAATCCTGGAAATTGCAGAGGAAGGTAATCGTCTAACATTTTTTCATCAACCATTACAAGTGACTGCAATTTATTCAGCAAGGAAGTTGGGATGAAGAAACAATTAGTGTTGACCCATATCCTCGTGCCTTTATTATGAAGACGAGTCCTTTCCCATCTCGTATCAACGAACCCAATTGCGGCATTCAGGAAATACGTCTTTCTGATCAACCAATTGATATTGTTGTCCTTAAGGTAGCTTGGTCCTATCGCTTCAAAAGCCTCGTTCACGAAAAGGACGACATCATATTTTATCTCTTGTTCCCGGAGAAAATTCAAACCCCTTTGCCACCCGGAAAATTCCCTGTCGCTGTTATCACCCTCGAGATAAAAAGTATTCTCATCGAGATTCCGCCACGAACTTCCTTCATTCCTGTTGTCGACTATGAGGCACGTTATATTGCGCTTCTTGCCGTTAATGAGATACGATTTCAGTCTTTCAAAGGCGTGTGGATATTTCTCGTCATAATACTTGACAAAAATCAGGGCGACTTTCGGGTTGAAATTCAA
Source organism: Candidatus Kryptoniota bacterium (assembly GCA_036567965.1). Lineage (NCBI taxonomy): Bacteria > Pseudomonadati > Candidatus Kryptoniota > Candidatus Kryptoniota bacterium. Next base: position 207,779 of record DATCTN010000021.1, on the reverse strand, counting down.
TCTCATTCGATGTCTTTGACGGTTACGGAACTATTATTGAAGGTGCTCTGCATTAAAGGGCGAACCGGCATATCATTCATCGTCATGCTCCAATATCCGATTCAAGCGGAACCATATGCGTTATCCAGTATCTTCATTACGCGTTCCGCCGCCTTTCCATCCCACAACTCAGGTACCCTGCTCTTCTTCCACTTTCCGGAATAACATTCCTTCACCAGATTTACAACTTTTTCAGCCGACATCCCGGTGAGTACATTCGTTCCATCTTCTATTGTTGCGGGCCGCTCGGTGTTGTCTCTCAAGGTTATGCACGGTACGTTCAAATAAGTGCTCTCTTCCTGTATGCCACCCGAGTCCGTCAGGATTATCTTCGCGTCCATCATCAGATTCAGGAAGTCCAGGTAGCCGAGCGGGTCCGTCAGCAGCAACTCCTTCACAGCCGCAAATTGTGACGAAAGTCCGAATTCTTCAATACGTTTCCGCGTTCTCGGGTGAATGGGGAACACGATCTTCCCGAATCCCGCAATCTCTTTGAAAATTCTCAAGATGATCTCAAGATTCTTAAGTTCATCCACGTTCGCCGGGCGATGAAGCGTGACGAGAGTGTATTTTCCCGCGGACAATCCAAAGCTTCCCTTCACGAGAGAACGCTTCGCTTTTTCCTTATACATTATCAGCGAGTCGATCATTACATCTCCGACAAGATGAACTTTCTTCTTATCTATTCCTTCATTATTGAGATTGACAATCCCGCTCTCTTCGGTAACGAAGAGATGATCGCTCAAAACGTCTGTCACGATCCTGTTTAGTTCTTCCGGCATTGTCCTGTCAAAACTTCTGAGGCCGGCCTCAACATGAGCAACCGGGATCCACAACTTCGACGCCGTGAGGCTGCATGCTACGGTCGAATTGACATCCCCGACTACTATTACGAGATCCGGCTTTTCCGCGACGAGAATTTTTTCGAATTCTACCATGATCTTTGCGGTCTGAACTGCATGCGAGCCAGAGCCCACTCCCAAATACACATCCGGCTTTGGAAGTTCAAGGTCCTCGAAGAATACTTTAGACATGTTATCGTCATAATGTTGACCGGTGTGAACGATGAGATGTTTTATGTCTTTATTCTTAGAGAACGCCCGATGCAACGGCGCCACTTTCATAAAATTCGGGCGAGCCCCGACCACACTAATAAATTTCAATCGGATCTTCCCTTTTCAATACTCCCTTTTCACTTACCATCGCCCAACAGGACGATCCTATCCCGCCAGTTCCTGACTTTCCTTGTAGCGTTTCTCGAGTCAACTACGCACCTGGAATTTTTGACAATCATGTCGTAGTCATACGATGAATGGTCAGTAGTGATCACAACGCAGTCCATCTTCTTCAGAAGCCGTGGAGTGAGCTTCACGGACTTGAATACCTTCCCATCCACGCGGATCTCAGGTACGTAGGGGTCGTTATAGACTATGTTCTGTGCCCCGTCGGTGAGCAGCAGTTCCATCACTTTTAATGCCGGTGAGTGCCTGGTGTCGTCAACATCCTTCTTGAATGCCACGCCAAGAATCAGGATCTTCGCATTTCGGAATTTGACCGGCCTGAAACTAAGTTCGCGCTGTACCATGTTGCGAACGTAGAAAGGCATGTTCTCGTTGACTTCAGCGGCGAGCGATATGAAATTCGTCTGGAAATCGTACGCTTTCGCGAGCCATTCGAGGTAGTACGGATCGATGAGTATGCAATGTCCCCCGATCCCGGGTCCGGGATAGAATGGCATGAAGCCGAACGGCTTCGTCGCGGCCGCATCGACGACCTCCCAGATATTTATCCCACCCATCCTGTCGCAAAGCTGCGCCAGCTCGTTGACGAGGGCGATATTCACACTCCTGAAAATATTCTCCAGGAGCTTTTCCATCTCGGCAATTTTTGGATTGGACACTTTCACCACCTGGTCGACGCTTTCCATTATTGCGAGAGCGGCCAGCTCCGTACTCGTCTCGTCTATTCCGCCGACGACGGTAGGAATGTTGTTTGTCTTGAACTTATTGTTGCCCGGGTCGATCCGTTCAGGCGAGAACGCCAGAAAAAAGTCTCTCCCCGCCTTCAATCCTGATTTTTCGAGTACGGGCAGAACATGTCCCTCCGTCGTGTTCGGAAACGTTGTGCTTCGAAGCACGACGAGCTGGTTCTTCTTCAATCCTCTTGAAATATTTTCTGCGGCGCTTATGATAAACGAGATATCCGGCTGCTTGTTTGGAGTGAATGGGGTCGGGACACAAATAAAAATCGCATCAAGGGTCCCAATACTTTCGTAATTCTTCTCGGCACGGAGTTTTCCCGATGCGACAACTCTCTTGAAATCCTCGTCGGCAATGTCACCGATATAATTGGTCCCCTTGTTTACATTCGTAACCTTCCGCTCGTCGATGTCAATACCGACAGTCTCAAAACCCTTCGACGCAAATTCGACCGCGAGCGGTAACCCGACGTATCCCAGCCCGATGACTCCAACTCTCATTGTCTTGTTGACAATCTTCATTTTAAGATTTTCAATTTGCGAATTCATCTTCCCTCATATTGAAGTTTATAATAATTCTGATACTCACCCGAAATGATCCGCCCCCACCACTTCTCGTTAGCGACATACCATTTTATGGTCTCGTCAATGCCGTTCTCGAACGAGTGCCGCGGGTTCCAACCAAGTTCGCTTTCCATCTTGGCGCAATCCATCGCGTATCTCCTATCATGCCCCGGTCTGTCCTTCACAAACTTCAGGAGTGTGTGCGGCTTTCCAAGTCGATCGAGAATCATCATGGCCATGTCGATGTTTTGGACCTCATTGCCGCCGCCGATATTATAAATTTCGCCGGGTTTGCCGGTCTGCAGAACCGTATCGATTCCCTCACAATGGTCTTCCACAAAAATCCAGTCCCGTACATTCTTTCCGTCTCCGTATATCGGTAAATCCTTATCCTGAAGAGCGTTGATGATCATGAGCGGAATGAATTTCTCGGGAAACTGGAATGGACCGTAATTGTTAGAGCATCGCGTGATGAGTGTCTGCAGCTTGAATGTTTTGTCCCAGGCTCTCACGAGGAGGTCGGCGCTCGCTTTGCTGGCCGAGTAAGGGCTGTTTGTCGCGATCGGTGTCTTCTCGGTGAATTTCCCCGTCGGACCGAGTGATCCGTAAACCTCATCGGTTGAAACCTGAAGAAACTTTTCCAGTCCGAACTCCCTGGCAGCTTCGAGCAGCGTCAGCGTCCCCTTGATGTTAGTCTCGATGAAAATGCGGGGACCCAGAATGCTTCGATCGACATGAGACTCGGCCGCGAAGTTCACCACAGCGTCGAACTGCCACTCGTGAAACAGCCTGGACACACATGAGCTGTCCGCGATATCTCCCTTGAAGAAATGATAGTGCGGTTCACCTTCAATATCGTTCAGACTTTCGAGATTCCCGGCATAAGTGAGCTTGTCGAGATTTACCAGCTCGATGTCGTTGTGTCTTCGGAGGAAATACCTGATGAAATTGTTTCCGATAAAACCGGCGCCTCCGGTCACCAGAATTGACTTAAGTGGCAGGGACATTGATTACTTAATTAAAATAATTAAAGTGTTATAAAGACTGTGGTACAATAGATGGTTGATTTTCAATTCGCTGTGTGAAAATATACCATCGCTGTTTCAGACTTTCAATAAGTGATTTTCTCCGGTTCGATGTCATGCTGCAGCTGGAAAATCCGAGATTTGTTGGATTGGAGCGTGACGACGCTGGTCAATTTGACTTGCTGCCAACTCTTGTAGATCGTTGGAAAATTGCCTAAGGATAGCTAAATTTAGGAAACTTATGGAGAAGTAAATGGCAAAAGTGTGTGACATCTGCGGAAAGAAGCCGGTTTACGGACACAATGTGAGTCACGCTCACAACATCACCAATCGCAGATGGGATCCGAACCTGCAAAGCGTTCGTGCTATAGTTGACGGAAAAGTGAAGCGCATAAAGGCATGCGCCTCTTGTATTAAACAGGGGCGAGTCAGAAAAGCCGCGTAGTAGAACCTTCCGTATACGAATCAAAATCCCCGGTTAAAGCTAATCATCCCGTTTGGAGAGTGCTCTTACCTGTCCCGCTTTTGAGGATGCTGTAGGACCTCAGCCCCCATAAAGTCTCCTTCGCTATGACTCGGAGAACAGTGTAGAGCGGCATCGCGAGAACCATACCTACTATCCCTTTCAGCTCCCCCGCCACCAGGATCAAGACCACAATCGTTAACGGATGCATCGAGGTGCTTCGGGAGTAGACGAGGGGTACGATCACGATGTCGTCTGCCACTCTGATCGCGACAAAAAGGATAAGTATAGGAACCAGCATGCTCAGGTTTCCAGTCTGGATAAGCGAGACAACTATAGCCGGGACGGCACCGACTATCGGTCCAAGATATGGGATGAGGTTGGCAACTCCGGCGACCACGCCGATAATAACCGCGTACTTTACGCCTATCAATAGGAGACCGAGGATTGAAAGAGTGCCGACTATCGCAGCTTCCGTAAGCCAGGCACGGATGTAAATCCCGAGCTGGATTCCAATCTTTTGAACAATGTTCAAAGTCATCTCGAAGTATTTATTCGGAACCAGCGCGATCATTCCGCGGATCATCATATCACTGTCCTTCAGGAGAAAGAAAGTGACAAACGGGACTATAACCAGGATCATCGCCACGGACCCGGCGCTCGTGATAATTGAAACCCATTTGTCCGCAAGCTCAACCGTCAGTTCGTTAAATTTCTCGGAGAGATTCCCGAAATTGATAAATGATAATTTGGATTGCAGTTCAGTCTGGATTGCCTGGACGCGGACATTGAAATCGGGAGACTTTATGGCGTTTTCCAGACTGACCACCTGTGCAAGGAGGGGCGGAAGAAAAGTCCTGACGAGGCCATAGATTACGGCAATTATCGATCCATAGATGAGGAGAATGCCATAGACTCGCTTCACACCCCTTGTCTCAAGAAACTCGACTAACGGTGACAGCAGGAACGTGCTTAAAATCGCAAGGAGAAAAAGTATGAAGACGCTTCCCAGGAGTGAGACGAACCAGAGCGCTGCCAGCAAGAATACGATCAGTAGAAATACTTTGAAGCTATTCTTTTTAAATATCGACCGCATCATCATCGTCCTTTAGAATTTTCCGAAGCACCTTTGAGATTGTATTCCACTCAAATCCGCGGCGAGCGAGAAATGCTGCGAGCCGTTCACGCCGCTTGGATAAATCAAGGCTTTGCATGCTGCGCATTCTCGAACGTGCCGCTTCACACGCAAGCTCGAATTGTCTTTCGTCTGTACCGATCCCGGCAACAGCTGCAGCGGCCAGTTCCTTTGACACACCCTTTTCACGCAGCCTCCGTTCCAGTTCTCTCCTGCCGAGAGGTTTGGATGCGGTCTTAGTGGCAACGAATGCCTCGGCAAATCTGGAATCGTCGAGCAAGCCAAACGATCCTAATTTGTCGAGCACCCGGACGATCACCTCCTGTTGAAAGCCTTTCTTCCGCAATCTCCCGCTGAGTTCACTAGCAGTTCTCATTCTGTAGTTGAGAAGTCGGACGGCGGAAAGGTAACCCTCCGTGAAATTCTGAGCGTCCTGGATCCGGCCGATTTGCTCGGAACTCAGGTCGTCGTTCCGTCGCAGTCCAAAATCTACGAGGACTTCTTTCCTGACGACAAATGCGCTCCCGTCTTCAAACACCAGCTTGAACTTTCCTCCCTGACCGGATCTTTCAATCGAAGCTATGCGCATCGTTCAGGCCGCATGGGACAAGACGCGGATTAGTCTCTCTGTTTCTTAACTTCCTTTTGTTTTTCCGGTTTTTCAGGAGCATTTGATCCGCCGTTACTGCCATTCTTTAGCGCGCCAAGTCCAAGTTTGCTGCGGACTTCGTTTTCCAATTCGTTTAGCGCCGCAGGAGTATCCTGGAAATATTTTTTGGCGGCGTCTCTTCCCTGTCCTAAACGATCTGACTTGTACGAAAACCATGTACCGCTCTTCTGAACAATATTCTGATCGACTGCCACGTCAAGCAGATCTCCCACCCGGGAGATTCCTTCGCTGTAAGCTATATCGAACTCAACTTCCTTAAAGGGTGGAGCGACTTTGTTCTTCACGACTTTCACCCGAACCCGGTTGCCGATGATTTCCGCTCCTTCTTTGATGTGATCCCGCTTGCGTATGTCGAGTCGAATGGCCGCATAAAATTTCAGAGCATTGCCTCCGGTCGTCGTTTCGGGATTTCCGTACACAATTCCGATTTTGCTTCTGAGTTGATTCGTAAAGACCACGGACGTGTTGCTCTTGTTGATCGCGGCAGTTAGTTTCCGCAGCGCCTGGGACATAAGTCGCGCCTGGGCGCCCATCTGGGCGTCTCCCATTTCGCCTTCGATTTCAGCGCGTGGCGTGAGCGCGGCGACAGAATCGATCACCACAACATCAATCGCTCCGCTCCTGACGAGTGTCTCGACGATGTCGAGTGCCTGTTCGCCGAATTCGGGCTGCGAGAGAAGCAAATTATTCGTGTCGACGCCGATTCGCTTTGCGTAATTCATATCAAGGGCATGTTCAGCGTCTATGAATGCCGCGATTCCACCGCGACGTTGGGCCTCTGCAATGACACTCAGACACAAAGTAGTTTTCCCGGAAGATTCCGGACCAAAAATCTCAGTTATTCTACCTCTCGGTATTCCTCCGATTCCCAGCGCCCAGTCCAATGAGATCGATCCCGTAGAAATCGAGTCGACCTTCGCTATCGGTCCTTCCCCCAATTTCATTACGGCGCCTTTGCCATAGTCGCGCTCGATTTGAGTCAACGCAATGTCAAGCGCTTTAAGTTTCGCTTCTTTGTCTTCAGCCATTTTTGGAACTACCTTTCTGTCCGTCTAGGTCAGCGGACGCTCCCTCGGACTCTTGTAATGGAAATTCGTGCAAGATTCTATATTCCGAACCCGACCTGTCGGGGTTCATAAAGCTTTCGAACAGGGCAACACTTCGTGGGACAAACCGCTCCACGCCCAATTTACTCTCGGACCAAAACTTCTGCAAGTCGATTGACGATTCTTTCCTGCCGCGATATTCCTTGAGCCTCGCGAGAGTGATGTGTGGCTTGTAGCCGCGCTGCTCCGGAGTGACGCCATATTTCGCGGAGCTTAACTCAATAGTTCGCGCAATTTTTGACAGCGATCCGTCGTCGCTGCAGTCGATCCAGATTCCCCGTTTCATTTTCTCGTTTGGGAAATAATTCATGCCCGCCAATCGTACCGGAGAAAATCCGACCGAACTCTTATTCAAGTCGTTCCTAGCAGATGCAAATAGCTCCTCAAGTCCGTCCTTCCCAAATTCTCCGATGAACTGCAGGGTTATATGCAGTTTGCTTTTGCTCTCGAGTCTCGCTCCCGGCTCGAAAGCGAACAATTCGTTCTGGAGTTCACCGATTTTCGACTTGATCTGATCAGGAATTGTCGCCCCAAAGAAAATTCTCATCACAACATTCCAAGAATTCTTTTTCTCACCATTTCAAGCGCGGTCTGTGACACTCGATCCTTGAATACCAGTCGCCCGTCCGGGAACATATGACGCGCGACCATGATCCCTGAAGAGTCGGCAAGGCCGACATACACAAGTCCGACCGGCTTTTCCTCAGTCCCGCCCGTCGGCCCCGCAATCCCTGTTACTGAGATTCCGATATCGGTGCCCGATATCCTCCTCACTCCATCAGCCATTGCACGAGCCACCTCTTCACTAACCGCTCCCTTGCTCGAAATCAATTCTGCCGGTACTCCGAGAATCTTTATCTTTGCGTCATTGCTGTAGCTCACGATGCCCCTGTTGAAGTAGGCTGAGCTTCCAGAGATGTTCGTGATACGATGAGAGATATAACCGCCGGTGCAGCTTTCAGCTACGGCGATCGTCAGTCCTTTTTCCTTCAGGAGATTTCCGACGACTTCCTCGATATCGATTTCCCCTTCGGCATAAATAAACTTGTTCGCCTTTTCCCTGATCCGACTTTCGACTTCCTGAATAATCGAATCAACTTCGGCAGCTGTTTTTGCTTTGACGGTAATCCGCAGGCGGACACCAAATTGACTCGGCAGGAACGCGAGAGTGGCCTTGCCCTTCAATATATCATCTACATTTCCGAGTAGTTCAAACAGCGAGGACTCCGCGATACCAGTCGTCTTGAGAACTTTGTGCCTGATCACCTGCCCGATCGCGCGAGAGCTGAGCTTCGGAACGACATACTCGTTCATCAGGTTTTCCATTTCATGCGGGACGCCAGGCATCACAGCGAAAAATTTTCCGTCGCGCTCAAAGAGCATTCCCGGAGCAGTCCCCCAATGATTCATGAGCACTTCGCAAGTCGACGGAACGAGTGCCTGTTCTTCGTTTACTTTTCTCATCGGCACGTTTCGCTTGAGGAGTCTGTCACGCACGTTCGCGAGGACTTCATTATTCATCACGAGTTTGTCGTCGAAGAAGTCGGCGACCACTTTCTTCGTGATGTCGTCGTGTGTCGGACCCAGTCCGCCCGTCACCATGATCGCATCAAAATTCCCGTAGTGTTCCTTGAACGCCGCCATAATTTCGCCATAGTCGTCGCCGACTACGACAGTTCGTTTGACCTCAATTCCAATTTCCGACAATTTCTTGCCGATGAATGCTGAATTGGTATTTGTAACCTGTCCGATCAGAATCTCATCGCCGATTGTGATAATGGCCGCTGTTTTCATTCTAAAAAAATCGCAGATAGATTTGGATGAGTAAATTTGTGTATATGCCGCAGGTGAGATCGTCGAGCATTATTGCCAGACCGCCTGCGTTCTTGTCGAATCGGCTGGCGGGAAACGGCTTTATGATATCGAGCAGCCTGAAGAGAAGAAATGCGGCCACAACGACGACGATTTTCTTCGGAAGAAATACGAATGAGGTCCACATACCTACGATTTCGTCGATGACGACACGTGACGGGTCGTGGCCGTACACTTTTTCCATTTTACCGGAGGCAAATGCACCCCAAAAGAAAAACACAGCAGTTGCGGGGATAATAATCTGGTTCTTCTCAAAACCGGGAATGAGATATATCAGGATTCCGACGAGCGATCCGGCAGTACCCGGAGCTACCGGTGAAAGCCCGCTCCCCAGTCCTGTAGAGACCAGTTTGTCGATAATGGTGGCTTTGCGCTCACTCAGATTCTGGTCTTCCACCCACGAACCGAAAGAAAGAATGAATAATCTTCAGGTTTTCCAGAACATACTGGACGCCGGTTCCAAATGTGAGAATCGTGACCACGAGCATCGAATAGTAGACCACATTTCTATCGAGAATAAGTTCCGTGACCGGTGACAACGCAGTGAAAGTATTTCTAAAGACGACCGCGAGCAAGATGCCATAAATGAAAACCATTTGGGTAAATGTCTTCACTTTTGCGCTGAAGTTTGTAGCCATCGACTGTCCCCGCAGCTCGGCAAACGAACGAAGAATCGTAATGGAAATATCCCGTACAACAATAACCGCAACCATCCACCAGCCGACCATTCCAAGCCACGCAAAAGCAATAAAAGCGGCCGAAGTGAGAACCTTATCCGCGAGCGGATCGAGGAACACGCCCCATTTGGTAACTTTCCCGAGTTTACGCGCGATCCAGCCGTCGTACCAGTCAGTCAGTGCAGCGACAGCGAATACCATCACCGAAACCTGCTTCAGAATAAGTCGCTCACTCACAAACATGACAACAAAAATCGGAGTGAGAAGAATTCTTAGAATTGTAAGCTGGTTCGGTAGCGTCATCTTGAGACAATTTAAGTTTGATCGGAATCGCGGTCAAGTAATTAAACATGCAGCCGCTAATCTTCATAAGTCAATTGAATTTGAAGAGTTAACGAAATATTTTAAAGTAATGACGAACAATTCCCTTCGGTCAAAGAGGGCCGATCGGCCGGAGGCTGAACCAGCGAAGAACGTGGCAGAAGTTGTCTTAGGTCTTGGTAGGAAATTCTTTCCTCAGGTCGTCAAACTCAGGCGTCACCTACATCGATATCCCGAACTTGCATTTGAAGAACTCATTACAGGAAAGACGCTGGCAGAAGAGTTGAATAATTCTGGCGTTAAAGTCACGAAGGGTGTCGGGAAAACAGGTATCGTTGGTGTATTGAAGGGCACCGGCTCCGCGGGGACCGTTGCGTTGCGTGCCGACATGGATGCGCTCCCGATCGACGAGCAAAGTGGTGTCTCATTCTCGAGCCAGTCAAAGGGAAAAATGCACGCGTGCGGGCATGACGCTCACATGGCGATGCTCATCGGAGCTGCGAGGATTCTCTCACATATGAGAAACGATCTCCGTGGAAAAGTAATTTTCATCTTTCAGCCCAGTGAAGAAAAAAACCCGGGTGGTGCACCGGGAATGATTCGGGACGGGGCGGTCTCCGATGCCGATGTAATTTTCGGTCAGCATATCACGACTGATCTTCCCACCGGTCGGATCGGATTTCACGCCGGACCGATGATGGCTTCCGCGGACGAACTCTATTTCACGATAATCGGTAAGGGCGGACATGGAGCCAAGCCTCACGACGCCATCGACCCGATTTTCATCTCGGCGCAGGTGATCACGTCCCTCCAATCAGTGATAAGCCGGATGAAGGATCCGCTCGATCCTTCGGTCTTGACGATCGGCTCGATCCATGGAGGAACGGCCACAAACATAATCCCTGACTCGGTGAAATTATCGGGCACACTCAGGACAATGAATGAGAGCTGGCGCAGTAAGGCCCTTAAGTTGATTAGTTCAACGGCAAAGCAGACTGCGTCGTCGGTGGGAGGAAGGTGCGACTTCACGATAAGCAGCGGTTACCCTGTACTGGTGAATTCAGAATCCGAGACAGAGTTTGCCAGGCAAGCTGCGCAGAATTTGTTTGGGAAAAAGTCCGTAATCACGGTGCCCGCGGTGATGGGGGCAGAAGATTTCGCTTATTTCCTCCGAGTTGTCCCCGGCACGTTCTGGTGGATCGGTGCGGGCAACAGGAAAATGGGTGCCACCTCTTCAATTCACAGCTCATCATTTCGGATAGACGAAGAAGCTATGTTTTACGGTTCTTCCCTGCTCGCATTCCTCGCAATCGAATATCTGAGACAGCGTGAACGCGACACTTAAACAGGCCGCAGGCGCATCCCTTCAGAAGATATTCGAGTTGATCGTCAATTCAGGCGCCGCGATTCAGCCGGGCGAGTTCATCGAGAAGCTCGAATCCTGGGCGGAGAACTCACCGGACCAGCTGATGGCTCTGAATAATTTTGAGCGGTTCCTGTCGACGACGCCGAATATCGCATCGGTGGTCTCAGACTTTGGAAAGAGCGAAAAGCTGTCTCAGGACTTCCTCCGGATAGTCTCTACAAGCCAGTATCTCGCCGACATAATGGTCACGCACCCCACGTATTTCCGGTTTCTGTTTTCTCCGGTTGGAATTGAAAACCAGTTGAACCCGGCCGCGCTCCTGTCCGAGATTACACGTCAGGTATCGATTTATGGAGAGGCGTCTCACAAGACGGATTACATCAGACGAATTTACAAGAGGGAAATTCTGAGAATTGGGGGAAGGGACATTTGCGGACGTGACGAATTGCCGGGTACCACCCTTCAGATTTCCCAACTCGCGGATTCAATTCTCAAGAGCTCATTCGAAATTGTAACCGAAATATTCAAAATGAAATACGGAGTATCGCCTCCGCCGGTGTCGTGTATCGCGCTCGGGAAGTTCGGCGGCAACGAGCTGAACTACAGTTCAGACATCGACCTCATGTTCCTTTATTCCGATTCGGAGGACAGTCAGGAAATTTCCGAGAAGGCAAACTACTTCGTGAACCAGCTTGTGAAGCTGCTGACATCAGAATCACCGGAAGGTCATCTCTACAGAATAGATCTAAGGCTGCGGCCTGATGGTGCGGCCGGTTCGGTAGCCCGGAGCCTGGGCAGTGCTATCACCTATTACGAATCGCGCGGCGAGTTGTGGGAAAGACAAATGCTGATAAAGGCCCGTCATGTAGCCGGTGAGGAGTTAGTCAGTAGCACGTTCCTCAATCATATGCGGCCTTTCGTATACCCGCGGACATGGTTCGAAAATCCTATCGATGAAATCCCGCGCATGAAAGTGAGAATCGAGGCCGCAAACCCGAACGAGCTCAACGTCAAGTCGCGGCGCGGCGGAATCAGGGATATCGAGTTCATAGTCCAGGCGCTTCAGCTGCTCAACGGAGGTCTGAAGCCTGAGGTTCGGGAAGGCAACACACTTATCGCTATAATGCTTCTAGGAAAAAATAAAATCATCAGCAAACAGGAATCATCTCTACTTACCGACGCGTACTCTTTTTACAGATTGGTCGAACATCGACTCCAGCTTCTCCTCAACATTCAGACTCACACTCTCCCCTCCGACCTTGTCGAATTCCGAAACCTCTCCAAGCGGTGCGGTTACAAAAACGAGAGAAGGTTCAGGAACGAATTGTTCGGCTATTTCGACCGTGTAGCAGGAATGTTCGACAGTGTTTTCAAGATCGACCAGCCAATCGAGAGGTCGGAAATAGAGCAGCTCCTCGAAGGTTCTCTGAACGACGAGCGAACAAAACACGTTCTCGAAAACTACGGCCTGGTAAAGTCGGCAGAGAGCTACCGCAACACCCAGTTCCTATCGCGGGGCGTCACGCGCGCCGGAGACGTCGAGTTCCCCGCGGTGGTGACGAAAGCCTTCAGGGAGATCGCGCCCGCATTGTTCGAGGACATGAAATTGACAGTGGACCCCGATCTCACGCTGAGGAACCTTGCGAGAATCGTGCCGACGGTCAAGAGTCTGGAAGTATTTTACGGATCGCTCGCCGACGAGAATTTTAGACGGCTGATCCTTACCCTTTGTTCGAAGGCGACAAGGTTCGTCGATTATTTGACCGTGCAGCCTATTCTGTTCGATCTTGCGATTTCCCGCGACCAGCTTCTGGACCGTGCGATATTCGTTTCGGATTCGCTCGGCACACCGCTTCTCAAAGAATTCAACGAGCTCAAGCTCGGGATGCTGTATCTTCTCGGTGAGATTACGCTTCACGAAATGGAGGAGACATGGACGAGATTTACCGAAACGCTCCTGACAAGCGCGTGCGATTCCCTTTTTCATAAGAACAAACCGACTATCATTGCCGGTGGAAAGCTCGGTACAAGAGAGATGTCGTTCCTCTCGGACCTCGACGTCATATTCATCCTACCCGATAAACACAAAGCCATGAAACCTGCCATCGAAAAGAAAATTTCCAAGCTCCAGGAACTATTCCTCGATGAGAATGGTGCTCAGGTGATTTCCATAGACTTGAAACTCCGACCGGAGGGCAAAAGCGCTCCTCTCTTGATGACCGAGTCTGAATATAAAGTTTACCTAGAGAAGAGACTGTCGATCTGGGAATTAATGGCAATGACTCGTTTCAGGTCGCTGTCAAACGATCAGGAAGTGATGAATCTGATCTCGCATGCTCTTCAGAATTTTCAATTAACTCGTGACGCGCTCAAGGAAATCCTGTCGCTCTACAGTAAAGTCATTCAGAGCAAAAGTTACTTTGACGAAATAGATATTAAATTCGGAGACGGAGGGATCTTTGCAATCGAATTTCTCGTCCAGGCTCTCATATTGAAAGACCCAAAGCGGACCGTAGCATTCATACCGGCGAGTGTACCGCAACTTATCGACGAGTTGAGGGGAATTGATTTTCTGGAAGAGGCGGCGGCCGAAGAAATAAAAGAGTCGTACGAATTCTATCGGATGATAGAGTTTTCGAATTACGTTTCACTTTCGAAGACCAGCCACAAGATTCCACACGATGAAGCCGAGCTCGCGTCACTTTCCGCTTTACTCGATTTCAAAAACCCGACTGAATTCAGCGACAGCCTCAAGTCAAGGATGCGCCACATGAGCTCGCTCTTCAAGAAGACGATTCAAGATCTGCAGGCAGACGCCAAGTAGTGGCACGCTTGGGAAGAATCGAGAAGCGGCAGCACAATCAACCCGCAAAGAACGCCAGGAGCCTACCGGAACATCGGGTGGCGCAACTTGTACCGTTCGACAGATCAGACTATCTGGTCTCAGCGGGACTTGCGTCGGCGTCATTTTGCGTTTACCTCTTCACCATGTCGCGAAGCGTTCCGCCAATCGACGGCGGAGAGCTGACGACTGTCCTCTGGACGTACGGGATCGCTCATCCGACCGGTTACCCACTCTTCAGTCTCCTGGGCGGGTTATTCGTTCACATTCCCCTCACAAGTGAAGTTGCGGTAAGGGCGAACCTGTTTGCAAACTTATGTACATCACTTGCCTGCGGAACCTTCTATCTCGCCTTTGTTTCTGCCCTCAACGTATTCCCGCCCACATCTCCGGACCGTGAACGGGACAGGACGAAGGTCGCTCCCGGTGACAAAGCATACAGAACGATGAGACTGCCGCGAACCGCCGCTTCGCTGACCGCCGCGTTAGCACTGGCATTCTCACGGACTTTCTGGGATCAGAGTAATTCTGTCGAAGTCTACCCACTCCAGTTACTTCTGTTTGGGTTGGTCATTCTCTCCTGGACGCGATTCTACTCCGCGCCGTCGAGACGAAAAGCATTCATTTCGGGCCTCGCACTCGGAATTGGATTTACAAATCACATGACGACCGTACTGACGGTACCTGCACTCTTGTTTCTGGTATACCTCACCTACAGGGACAGGTTGTTCGACAAGTCCTTAATCCTGCCCGTGATCTATGGAGGACTTATCGCTTCGGCTTTATATCTTTATCTTCCGCTCAGAGCTTCGCAGTCTCCACTGATGAATTGGGGAGACCCTGAAACTGTCAAGAGATTCATCTGGCACGTATCAGGCAAACAATTTCGGGTTTGGATGTTCAGCTCGACCGACGTGTTCCAGAAACAGCTGGGGGTGTTCTTCACGAGCATTTACCCTGAATTCAGACTGACATTAATACTAATCCTGGTCGGGATAATCGTCTCCCTTAGATTATACAGAAGGTTGTTCTGGTTTTGCGTTCTCCTTCTCGCGGGGGATATACTTTACGCGGCCAACTACAATATTCATGATATAGCAAGCTACTTCTTGCTCGCGTACGTCGCACTCGCACTTTTTGCAGCAGTAGGAGTGAAATGGGCAGTGGAGCAAGTTGCAAGACTGAATGTCGGATACCTTTTTGTTTTCGCCTGCTTGGCAATCTTCCCGCTCTTCGCGGCATATTCGAACTTCGCCGATGTCGACGAAAGTAAGGATTACTCGGTTGAAAAGTACACACGTGATATATTGACGAACCTCCCGCAGAATGCGGTCGTCTTATCGTTCCAGTGGGATAACTTCGTCTCGGCCTCGATATACTATCAATACGTTGACCGTATTCGTCCGGATGTCACCGTAATCGACAAAGAATTGCTGCGGAGGTCATGGTACGCAGCTGACGTCCACACACGATTCGCCTCACTTTTCCCTACTTATGACCCGGCATATGATTCATATCGTGAGAATCTCAGACTTTTTGAAAACGAACTTCCTTACGACGCCGCAGCAATCGAACGGAGCTACTCGAACTTTATCAGGGAAGTTATTTCAGGTGGACTCAACAGCGGAAGACGCGTATTTGTCGGACCGGAAATGGAGGACCAATATCTGTACGGATACAAGAAGGTTCCATTTGGATTACTATTTGAACTCAGGACGGATACAGTGTATGTTCCCTTCAAGTCCGGCGGACTGGACGGATTTTTGGCGAGCAAGACGGTTGAGACCGACTATTCAAAACAGATCCTGGGATTCTATACACGAATGTTCTATATGCGGGCGGTCTATGAATTTGCACACAGCAACATCCCGGAAACACGATCGTGGTTGGACAAAACACTCGAGGTGGATCCGTCTTTCCAGTCCGCTGTCGCAGCAGAACAACAACTTTCTCAAAGGCAGTACGGCAAATGAGTTTTGAAGGCCTGCTGGGAATTTTCATACTGCTCTACATAATTGAACTGGGTTTCTATTCCTACGCCGCGAATATATCCAGACGAAGCTCAAGATCGATTCGAAATCTCAGCACGCTTCCGCGCGTATCGGTGGTAATAGCCGCAAAAGATGAGGAGGTGAATTTACCTGCTTGCTTGAAATCTGTTGTCGAGCTCGATTATCCCGCCGACCTGCTGGAAGTAATTGTGGTGAATGATGACTCGTCTGACTCCACGCCTGCCGTCATTGATGGATATTCTCGAATAACCAATACGGTGAGGAGAGTCGACGCGGTAGAGACAAAGACTCTCAAAGGAAAAGCAAACGCACTGTCTCAAGGAATCGCCAATGCAAGCGGCGAATTTATTTTTCTTACGGACGCCGACTGCATCGTGCCAAAGGGTTGGATCAAGGAAACGCTGAAGTACTTTGATCCGGACGTCGGTATAGTAGGCGGAGTTACGCTCATAAGCCAGACGGATAAGGCCGTTTATGGAATGCAGGCGCTGGATTGGGATTTCCTGTTGACGGTGTGCGCGGGCGCCGCCACGCTCCACAAACCTATAGCGTGCCTTGGAAATAATCTCGTGGTTCGGAAGAAAGCCTATGAAGATGTGGGTGGCTACAGCAGGATTCGTTTTAGTGTAACGGAAGATTTCGCACTCTACAAAGCGATAGCGGAATCGGGAAAATGGAGATTTGCTTTCCCGATGGACCGAAACACGCTGGTGGAAACCAAACCGGTCGGGACATTGAAGGATGTTTTTTCCCAGAGAAAGCGATGGGGAACCGGAGGAAAAGACACCGGCATCTTCGGATTCCTGACACTTGGCGCCGGATTCATGCTCCACTGGGCGATCATTATATCTCCATTTGTATCGCTCGAAGCGTTTGGACTCGGCTTGATTGCAAAGATTATTCTTGACAGCGTCTTTGTTTTGCCCACGCTATCGCACTACGGAAAGATTGCTCACTTGAAATTTATACTTTATTTTGAGATTTATTATATAACATACGTTGCTATTCTTCCCTTCCTGGTTTACGTGGGGAAGGGAGTCACCTGGAAAGGACGAAACTATTAATGTCCGAATCGTCCGAGCGATTCGATTATTTTGAAGATCCGACCACATCGTTGAGCGAATTAAGAATTCCGCTGCATGTCGGGCTGTTTCTGATCACTCTTTTTACGACGACTCTAGCAGGAGTTCAGTGGGTCGGCAAGGACGCCTTCGACTTGCGCAATTTTGAGTCTGGGCTCGCATACAGCTTGTCTTTACTACTCGTCCTCGGGACACATGAATTCGGGCATTACTTCCTGGCACGTCGGCACAAGGTAAAGGCGACCCTGCCATATTTCATCCCCTTCCCGGCAATTCCGGGATTGTTGAACTTCGGAACGCTGGGCGCGGTGATCCGCACCAAGACGCCCGTGCCGTCACGCAAAGCAATGTTCGATATCGGAGTCGCCGGACCTATCGCGGGTTTTATTGTGAGCATAGCCGTACTCATTTTTGGATTCACTCACCTACCTTCACGTGAGTACCTGATTGCGATTCATCCTAACTACAATTTTGCTACGAACACTGTCCCTGGATCGGACGGTATTCCGCTGGCTTTCGGAAACACGATATTGTTCAAACTGCTCCAACTCGCATTCACAAATCCGCACAGCGAATTCGTTCCGCCGATGAGCGAGATTTACCATTACCCCTTCCTCTGTGTCGGTTGGTTCGGTCTGTTTGTAACAGCAATGAATCTCCTTCCCGTCGGGCAGCTGGATGGCGGTCACCTGATTTATGGGATGTTCGGCAAATCGCACAAGAAAATAGCCCGCATATTTTTCGCGATCATCCTTGCAATCGGATTGGCCGGACTCCTTCCACTTGCAGGAATCCAAACAGACTTCGGCTGGATTGGATGGATCCTTTGGTGCATCATCCTCTTTTTTGTCATCAAGCTCGATCACCCTCCGGTAATGGACGCATCGCCTCTAGACACCAAGAGAAAAATCATCGGATGGCTAACCATCGTTATTTTCATCGTCTCATTCTCACCTACACCTTTCGCAGTCCAATAGGGGAAATTCTTGAGAAGAACAATTTTAGTGTTTGCATTAGCTTTGATATTCTCTGCCTGTCAGAAGGCGGACAATTTAGTCATTGACAGTTCGCAGCCTATCAACGCTGAGCTGACTTCGTTTGACAGAGACAGCGTCGACATAGCCCAATACATCGGCAGCCAGTCGTTGACGATCGGCGACGATTTTGTGGTGAAGCTGAGTTCAGTCGAAGGCTTTGGCCATCTTGACGCGATGGTCCTCAATGATTCAGGCACAACGCTGGCGGATGTTTCATTTCCCACTGCAAGCGGCGACCTGGTAAGCGGAACTATAACCATATCGAGTTCAGGAGTATACGTCGGCGACCTCGCCTACACTTTCACCGCGTACAACGTCCGCGGTAATGCGGGGAATCCGACAACAAAATTTGTAAGACTATTCAATTCGAAAAACCACGCACCTGTCGTGGATTCAGTGCAAGCACCGGATTCGGTAAGTGTAGACACTCTCCTGACGGCGCTTATAGACATCTACGCGTTTGTTCACGATGCGGACGGATTAAACGACATCGTAAAGGCATATTTTAACTCGACGAGGCCCAACGGGCAGCTCTCTAACGGTAATCCTTTCATCATGTACGATGACGGAGGAGCCAGTGGAGCCGGGGGCGACGCGGACCAAGTGGCACACGACGGCATCTATACGTTGCAGATCCAGCTCCCTCCGGGCACCACGACGGGCACGTACAAATTCACATTCTTCGCCGTCGACCGGAGCGGAGTTTCGAGCTCGCCACTGTCAATTAATCTCAAGGTTTACCAATGAAGATGAGATGTTTTATTTGCATTACATTTCTTGTCGCAAATGCAAACGCGCAGCTACTCAAGGAGACATACAAGCTCGGCGGCTCGTCGAGTCTTCCTTCCAGCAATTCGGTTTCGCAGATTGTTATCGAAGGCTCAAAAGTATTCCTCGGTACTGATAAAGGGTTGAATCTGACGACGGACGGCGGGAAAACATTCCAGACCAACTTCGGACAGAACTCACCGACAGGCATCAGTGTAAACGCGGTCGCCGTAAAAGGTGATACTATAGTCGTCGCTGTCTCCACTACATTGGATCAAAGCGGGACGACTTATCCGGTTGGCAAAGGACTTTATGCGTCGACCGACAACGGAGCGACATGGACGAGTCAACCTCAAAGCCTCGACTCGCTCCGGGATTCAACTGTGGTCTTCGGCATCGACACCCTGAAGGCGCTCCCGGTGACTACTGCCGTCAACAACATTTCATACGACCTGGCATTTCACAAGGGTTTTTTGTACACCTCCAACTTTGCCGGCGGACTGAGGCGAAGTACAGATCTCGGCAAGACTTGGGAGCGCGTCGTGATTCCTCCCGACTACCTTGATTTCATAAGCGCGGACAGCAGTTACACTTTCCAACTTTCACCAGTCTCGGGCAATATCACTAGCGAAAGCAATTTGAACCACCGAGTCTTCTCCGTGTTCTCAGACGGCGACAGCGTACTATACGTCGGCACGGCAGACGGAATAAACAAGTCGACAGACAACGGTCACACATGGTACAAGTTCGATCACCAGAATCAGGCGAATCCTATCTCAGGAAATTTCGTGGTCTCTATCAACTCCCAGGGTCTTAGCGGGGTTCATCACATCTGGGCGGCGACGGTGAACGCCGAAGCGTCCGACGAAGTCCCGGCGCTGAGCTATTCGGCAGACGGAGGATTAGATTGGAAACAGATCCTCAGCGGACACTTCTTCCACGGGATGGCCTTTTACGGAGACATCGTATATGGCGTCTCAGATGACGGACTGTTCAGGACATCAGATTACGGTCACTCCAGTCAAGTGATAACAAATGTCTACGACTCGAGGACCGGTCAATCCACTCTCTCGCCCGCCTTCTACGCGGCTGCGACCTCAGGAGACACACTCTGGGCAGGTTCATCGGACGGAACTGTGAACGGAGTGGATGACGGGGTCGAGATCGATCCGGCCAGCTGGCAGGTATTCAGAGCATTTGTACCGGTCGCTGCGACTCATACTACTTACTTCTACCCAAACCCGTTCTCGCCTCATCTGGATGTCGGTAGAATACATTACAGCGTAAACAAATCGCAGAGCACAGTGACTATACGGGTTTATGATTTTGCAATGCACGTAATCTCAACCGTACTTCAGAACGCGACACGTACCACGGGAGAGCAGGACGAGCCCTGGAACGGCACTGACGACGGCGGAAAAAATGTTGATAACGGAGTTTATTTCTACAGCGTCGCTCTTGACGGCGGCAACCCGATTTGGGGTAAAATCCTGGTGGTAAGATGAAGACACTTTTCCTTGTTTTTCTAACTTGCTCAATCTCTCTCGCACAGAGTTACCCAGGGAGTTTTGCCCGCCTCGGCTTGAATGCTAAGGGAATGGCACTCGGCAACTCCATCGCGGCAATGACCGAAGGAAATGTGTATACATACTACAACCCTGCCCTGGCGTCCTTCCAGAATGGCGGAAGTGTTTCAGCATCTGTCTCTTTGCTTGACCTGGACCGGGAGCTAAACGCGCTTACTTACACCCAAAGTCTGAAGCCGACCGCGGGATTGTCACTGGGCATCCTTAACGCAACCGTATCCGATATTGATGGCCGTGATGCTGACGGAGTCCACACTTCAGACCTGTCGACGAGTGAAAACCTGTTCTTCTTCAGTTTTTCAAACAAGTTCAGCGAGGGATTCTCGCTGGGACTGAGCCTGAAGCTGTATTACTATAAACTTTACGGCGGAATAACATCGACATCGATAGGTTTCGACCTGGGCGCGGCTTACAAAGTTACTGGCGATCTTTCGATGGGCGTTGTGGTAGCCGACCTCGGGGAAGATTACCACTGGGACTCTTCGAGCCTCTACGGCACAGACGGATCAAACTTCACCACAGCCTTCCCGCACGTTGTCAAGTTAGCGGCATCTTACGCATTGCCGATAACTCCCTCCGTTCTATCGGTCGAATATGACGTTGCGCCCGCGCCGCTGAACGGCTTAAGGGTCGGCCTGGAGGTGTCTCCGTTCGAAGTGCTTGCGATAAGAGCCGGAGTATCGTCATCGAATGAACAACATGTGGGTACGCAACTGACCTGGTCTTTTGGATTCGGTGCGAAGGTATCGTTCCTTGATTTGGCCCCCGAAATAAACTACGCTTATGTAGTGGAGCCGTTTGTGCCTAATGGAATTCAGTCATTCTCTCTAATTTTCGGATTCTAAGAATCATGAGAACAACTATTTTGGCGGGCCTCTCGGTGATGTTTCTCGCTGCTGGCGCATTCGCGCAGCCGGGAACAGCAGGATTTCAAATCTTGAAACTCGGTTATTCCGCCCGGGATCTTTCGCTCGCAAACTCATCCGATGTACTTACGAAGGAACCGATTGCCGTTTTTCTGAACCCGGCCGGGTTGGCATCAGCTGGTGACCCTCAAGGGATCGGTCTGAATATTCTGCTGACGCACAGAACCTACATTGCAGGTACAACCATCGATTTGTTCGGAACAAGGTTCGAGGGCGGCGGCTTCTCTTTCGGCACAAGTCTTCTTCTCTCCACCGTCCCGGATATCGAGGTAAGGAACGTTGTCGGTGATCCCGCAGCTACGTTTAACGCGAAGGATTTCGCTTTTGCCGCGGGTATCGCTCACTCATTTGATAGGTTCGACGTCGGCATGTCTGCGACCTATCTTTATGAAAAACTTTTCATTTACGAATCCCAGGGACTGGCTTTCAACGCCGGCATGAAATACTCGATCGCTGACAACATCCAAATCGGAGTGGCGACCGGTAACATCGGCTCCGCGTCTCAGATGATCTCCCAGAGGATCACCCTTCCGCTTTTTCTGAGAGCAGGCGGAAGTTACACGACATCACTGGACGCGAATTTTGCCCTGACCGCATACGCGGGTGTTGTGACATTCAAGTCAGGCGGTATAACGCCGAGTATCGGTGCTGAGCTTGGCTATCACGATCTCATAGCATTCAGGGCGGGATACGCGTCCGGAAATGACCTTATGGGATTCGCGGTCGCAGGTGTGACGGGCTTTTCGTTCGGCGGCGGAGTACAGTACCGTTTCGTAAAGTTCGACTACTCATACGTACCGATTCAACAGGATTTCGGCAACACCCAGACATTCACCCTCTCTTTCATTCTTTGAACCGGGTACATGCTTGACGTATTGATCGTCGTAAGTTCCGATCCCCGGTACGACACTCGAAGCACCAAATTCCTGAATTCCCTTCTTGCGACAGGATTCAAATCAAGAATTGTCGGGATTTCGATCGACGGGTCCTCGGAACATACAGACCAATTAGTGCGCCTTCCAACAAGAGCACGGAGCGGCAAGAAATTCTTTTTTGATTTTTACAGGAATGTAATTCCAGAAGCGAGACGCACACAGGCAAAGCTCGTGATCGCGGGAGATCTGTTCGCTTTGCCGCCCGCTCTTGCAGCAAAAAACTCGGGCTCCCGTGCAGGTTTATCTTCCAGATTAATCTACGATTCGAAAGAACTGTACAGAGAACTCCCCAGCCTGAAAAGGAGAAGGTCGAGCTTTCTTTTTTGGGATTTCATAGAAAACCGATCGATCAGAAAAGTGGACTCGGTAATAACGGTTAACCAATCCATTTCCGAGGCTCTTGAGGCAAGGTGGCATCTTCCCACCACAGTTGTGATGAATGTTCCTGATTCCAGACCTATGCGGCCGGAAACTCCGAGATCGCTCGACAAAATTCTCCTCGCGTTCTCCGGAGGACTTCAGCCAGGTCGAGGATTGCACAATCTCGTCAGGCTCTTGACCTTCCTGCCGGAAAAATACGAACTGCGAATCATTGGAGATGGAAATCTGCGACCTGAGTTGGAGAACCAGGCGAAGATGCTGCGCCTGGGAAATCGCATCCATTTCAGCGGAAGAGTGAGAAGTTCGGAAGTCGTGAATGAATTGTCTAAATGCCACTTGGGTGTTTATCTCATGGAGAACACCGGCTTATGTCATTACCTGGCGCTCCCGAACAAACTGTTCCAGTTCATATCCGCCGCAATCCCGGTAATCGTTCCCAATTTTCCCGAGATGGACAGAATTGTAAGAACGTATTCGGTCGGGAGAACGGTTGATCCCGCCAATCTTGATGAAGCGGCAAAGACAATCGTCGAAATGACTTCACGTCGTGAAACTTACGACGGGTTTGTCGCCAATTGTGTGAACGCGTCTTCGGAATTGAACTGGCAGGTGGAGAAAGAAAAATTCCTTAGGGTAGTGAGCGGACTAATCAAGTAGTCCGAATTTTTTCCTTTTTTCCCAGAGAGTCTTACGAGTGACGCCGAGCTGCTTGGCAGCGGCCTCAAGATTGAAATTGTTCCATTCCAGAACCCGCTTCAGGTATTCGCCTTCAATCTGGTCGAACGACATTCCTCTCGGCAGATGAAGACCGTCCTCCATCCCGGGAGTCTGAGTTGCGAGGCTGGTGAGCGCGATTTCGTCGCCGTCGATATGTTCCTTCTCTGCGAATATCATCGCGCGCTCTATAACGTTGCGGAGTTCCCTCACATTTCCCGGCCAATTATGTGAAAGAAGCTTTCGCTCTGCAGAATTCGTCAAACCCTTCACGTGCTTTTTGAATTTGGCATTGAAGTCTTCGATGAATTTCCGTCCGATCAGGATGACATCCTTATCCCTGTCGCGCAGGGGCGGCACGATAAGCGACACGACATTAATGCGATAGAACAAGTCACTCCTGAATTTTCCGGCGGACACGTCGGCTTCCAGATCGGAGTTCGTAGCGGAAATGACCCTGAGGTCGACAGGAATCTCTTCGAGTCCTCCGACGCGTCTTATGCGGCGATTTTCTATGAACGACAGAAATTTTGCCTGAAGCGAGAGGTCCATGCTCGTGATTTCGTCGAGGAGAACCGTACCACCGCTCGCCACTTCCAGGAGGCCTTTCTTCGAGGTCTTCGCGTCAGTAAAAGCGCCCTTCTCGTATCCAAAGAGTTCCGCTTCGAGGAGATTGGACGGAAGCGACGCGCAGTTAATTTCCATGTATCGTTTGTCGAATATCGGACTCGTGTAGTGTATGACGCGTGCGACAAGGTTTTTGCCGACTCCGCTTTCTCCCCTCATGAGTATGACGGCTTCCGTGACTGATGAGACGCGCTTGATAAAATCCCGCATCGCTTTGATGGGCTCGCTTTCGCCAATGATACTATCGAACGAATAGCGGGACTTGAATCCGGATTTTATTTCATCGACTTCGGTGCGTAGCCGTCCGACTTCCACGGCGCGGCCGATAGCAAGTTTGAGCTCGTCAAAATTGATCGGCTTTGTGAGGTACTCGAATGCACCGGCCTTCATGGCCCTTACCGCCGTATCGACAGCCGCTTTCGCGGTCACCATGATCACCGGCATAAACCTCGACAGCCCGCGAAGCTTGTCGATCAATTCGATGCCGTCGATATCGGGCATCATCACATCGCTCACGACAACGTCGGGGTATTCGACCTTTATGGCCTCGATGAGATTTGTAGGATGATCGAAGAATTTCATGTTAAACTGCTCGTTGCGCAATCCGTACTTCACGAGCTTGATGATGTTTTCGTCATCATCCAGAAAGTAGACCACAGGTACAGCCATGTTGCCTAAATATAGTTTACGTGACTAAGATGCACAAGAGACATGGTGCTAAAAGCCGTTCAATGCTCGAGTACTTTCATTCCATGGGATTTCGAAGCGTATCCTCCACAGATTTATTGAAATAGGCACTCTCCTCAGAGGATCCCGCGTTAACACGCAGATATTTCTGCAGCATGGGATACGAAGAGACGTCCCTTACAAGAACATTGTTTTTATCCAGGAGACGGTCGAACATTTCCCGTGCCCCGAGGGGCGTAGAAAACAGGAAGAAATTCGAGTCGGAGTCGAGGGCTTCCACCCCCGCGAGCGATCTCAGTTTCGTTATCATTTCTTTTTTCTGTTTCTTGAGGAAGTCGACGCGTTCTGCAAAGAGCTCCGAGTGTTCCAGGAGCTTAACTGCCGTAAATTCAGAAAGAGGATTAACAGTAAAAGGGATCTTAACTTTTAGAATCTCAAACGCCGTCCCAGGATGCGCTGCGAGGTAGCCGATCCTCAATCCCGCAAGGCTGAATGCTTTAGAGAATGTTCTTAGCACGACAAGATTTTCATACTTGGTAACGAGATCAATTGCGCTTTTCTTTTCTGAGAATTCAATATATGCTTCATCGAGAAGGACTATCGCGGGCGTCGATTCGAGTAATCGCGCAAGGAATCCGGAAGTCACGGATTTGCCGGTCGGATTGTTCGGGGACCCGATGATGACAAGTCCATTTCCGATTTTCGAGGCAACCCGCAGGATTTCATCTTCATCAGGGGACAGATCCGCGCGCGCGTTCACCTTTACTATCCTTCCTCCAAGAATTGTGCAAATCTTCTCGAAGAGATAGAAGGTCGGCTGGGGGATCAGGACTTCGGTCCCCTCCATGACGATCGAGGTCGCGATCGTGTAGATTAGCTCGTTAGATCCGTTCGCGACGATGAAGCAATCAGGCTGTAAGTTGTGCCGCTCCGACAATTTTCGTGGAAGTTCAGACGCAAAGACTGAGGGATACCTGTTCCAACCGATTCGGAAGAACTCTTCTGTGATTTCTTTCTTCAATTTTAGCGGAATGTCGAAGGGACTTTCATTCTGGTTCAGTTTGATTTTCGCCGGATGCCCCGACACATTATAAGGGGCGAGTTGAAGTACTGTATTCCTGAAATTACTTTTTGCGTCCACTTTTCTCTCTGATCTTTATAGACATCGCATGTGCAGTAAGTCCTTCGTTTTCGGCAAATGTCTGAATCTTCTTTGAGTCGTTTTCGAATGCCGTTCTTGAATAATGGATTATGCTCGAACGTTTCACGAATGCGTCGACGCCCAGCACGGAAGAGAACCTGGCGGTCCCGCCGGTGGGAAGCACGTGGCTCGGTCCGGCGAAATAGTCGCCCACTGGTTCGGGCGAGTATTCTCCCAGGAACACAGCTCCGGCATTCCTGATTTTGTCGAGGATCTCCCAGCTATCCCTTGCGATCAATTCCAAATGTTCGGGCGCAATCTGATTTACAAGGGCTACTGCATCACTGACGGTTCGCGCGACGAACGCGGCGCCGTTCCTGCGAATAGACTCCGACGCGATTCGTCCCCGCACTAACCCTTTAAGCAGCACTTCAATGTTCCGTTTGACTTTCCTGGCGAGCCTCCCATCCGTAGTCACAAGGATCGCGGCAGCATTGACGTCATGTTCGGCCTGAGCAAGGAGATCAGCAGCGACCTCTGCCGGGTTCGCGCTCGAGTCTGCGAGTACCACGACCTCGCTCGGCCCGGCAATCATATCAATGTCCACATCTCCAAACACTTCCTTTTTAGCCGCCGTGACATAGACATTCCCCGGACCGACGATCTTATCAACTTTAGGAATCGATTCGGTTCCGTATGCAACAGCCGCAATCGCCTGCGCCCCGCCTACCGAGTACACATTTTCGAGGCCAAGAATGGCGCACGTGGCGAGAACGTTCAGGTTCACACTGCCGTCCTTATTCGGCGGAGTGATGACAATTATCTCGTCGACACCGGCGACTTGAGCAGGAACGGCATTCATAATAACGGTCGATGGATATGCGGCGGTGCCGCCGGGGACATAAACCGCTACGCGTTCGAGCGGCAGCACCCGTTGACCGAGGATTGTTCCATCCTCTTTATGAATCGTCCACGACCTTTCTTTTTGATTTTCGTGAAACATGCGGACGTTTGCCGCAGCCTCTTCAAGAATCGACATTAATCGCGATCCCACTGCCGATTTAGCGCGTGTTATTTCCTCGGGCGGTATTCTAAATCTCTCGAGAGTGACTCCGTCAAATTCCTGAGTGTACTTCTTCACAGCAGCGTCCCCTGATGCCCGGACATTTCGGATGATCTCGACGACCGTCCCGCGCACACCGGCGTCAAGGATAGCATTCCTTGAGCGAATCTTCTTAAGTAGTAACTGTGCCCTTTCGGATTTGAGATCGACTATGGGGAACACACCATGAATTTTCATATAACTCAATTTATGCGAGGCCGCAGTAGTTTCCAACGTTTTTCCCCCACCAGCCTTAGGCCTACGTCTATACCTTGAGCTGGCCTAGAACAGCATCTCAAGAGTGAGGCCGAATAGATCATGGTACATACCTGAGCTCCATTCGGGATTTTTGGCGTATGACATTTCAATAGTTGTAATGGGAAGAACCGGCAGGACAAGTTTTATGGGGAAGCGAAGAGAGAAACCGTATGAAAAACCAGTGCCCATCATAGGAACCTGCAAATGATTATAACCGTCTTCAACTCTAACGGTAGGAGCCTTGTATGTGTACCCAAGTCTGAGGGATAAGATGCCAAGTGCAGAAGCTTCTAATCCTAACCTGTACTGGTCAGTGTGTGAGACGAGATTGTCCGGGGGGCTCGAGCCTTTGAACAAATGGGAATAGTCCAGGGCTCCTGTCAGTCTGAAAAGCTCGAAGTCCGCAACCCGGTAGTTCGATGCAAACAAATAAGATCCGCCGATAGTCAATACTTCCGGCAGGATAATACCCGGATTCGGTTGGAGATTCGGACCGGAGACCGGATTCAGTGTGGCGCTTCTCAAAATATTAGAGAACGTCGCGCCGCTCGAAACAATCGCGAGGAAGAAAGTGTTATCCGCAAGAACAGTTCTGTTTTCTATTCCCACATCCACAGTGAATTTGTCCGCGTTCGATTGGTAGATTTGTGTTGCGCCGTCAGGAATCGAGGTCGAATTCGATCGCGTGTACATAACATATTTGCCGGTAATTCCCGCAGCAAAACCAAGAGGTAACCCGAATCCAATACCGAATCGAGCCACATCGGTCCGCCATCCGCCGAGGTAGGAACTCGTGTAAGCGATTCCCGCTCCCAACGGTCCGACCGGAAACGCCGTAGAGACGTCCCACGCCGCTAGTTTCCCATTTTGAAATGGATTTGACGTGGAATCGCCGAGAAAGAGTTCACTCACATCCCGCGAGAAATATTGATAATCCGAAGCGGCGTGGACGAACTGCACAAAACCAAGTTTCGCCGGATTCAATACGACAGCATGAGGATAATCGGGATCGGCAACGTAGGCTGACATCGCGGCCGCCCTGGTTGGGAGCAAATACTCATCATCAAGGAAGATGGATTGACAAAACAAGGTGCCGTTCCAGAAGAACGTAGCAAAGATGATAATAAGAAGAAAATGAAAACCGCCGCGTGCAGGGTGACCGCTCAGGAGCTCTTCATCATTAACCGTCGCAGGTTTATTTTCTGCGGGCCATTTCATTTCAAAGTCAACCTCAGGCTGTCGACTTTCTTGCCATCAGATTTCACTACAAGAAATTCAAATCCGTGGATATACACTCTTTCTCCTTGGGCGGGTATTCTTCCCAGCTCGGACAACACCATTCCGGCCACCGTAGTATAGTCTCCTTTGGGGAGTTTAATTCTCAGCCTTGTTTCGACTTCAGCGACCTCAGCACCGCCTGATATCAGATATTGTTTCCGCCCGGTCTCGAGTATCTTCTGCTCATTTGACATAATCGCAACTTCCCCGAGAAAGAGTTCCATTACATCCGACGTGGTGACAAAACCTGTCGTGCCTCCAAATTCATCGATCAAGACAGCCACATACACACGTTCGGACCGAAACTCGTCCAAGAGATCCACCACTGAAATGTTCTCAGGGACAAAAAGGACATCGTTCACAAGTTCGGATATTGAGGCGGCGTTCTTAAACAACTCTTTTGCATGGACAACGCCCACGATATTATCTATCGTGGAATCGTATACCGCCACCTTGGATTTTCCCGTCTTTTCAAATATGTCCCTCAGTTTTTCAATTCTGGTTCCGAGCTTGACAGCTACAATCTGCGTTCTTGGGACCGCGATGGTTCTCACAGGTAGATTCGCATTGGACAGAAATTTGCGAATCATTTCCGATTCAATCTTATCAAGATACCCGCTACTGACAGTTTTCCCCAGGAATCGATAGACGTCACGTTTTTGAAAAATGGCAGAATGCGGTGGAGACTTGAAAATATGTTCAGCTATAAATGAAGATACGCGGGCAGTGGAATCGACCACAGGCCGGAAGATGGAATAAAAGACTTTCACCAGCGGGAGTAAGTAACCCGCGGCAGGTTCTGCACTTCCCATGGCCGCAGTTTTCGGGATGAGCTCCCCCAGCAAAAGACCGGCAGACGTTGTCAGGAGAATCACTGCCGAAAGGCCCAGGTGCAGCTGTTCATGGAACACTCCCTCGCTTAGAGACGAGAAGATTGTGATGAACAAATTCGCCGCAACTACCACTGACGCGAAGAAGATGTTGTCATTTTGGAGAAAGAAGACGGCGGACTTTGCCGAATAGCCCTTCCCCTGTCCCACGAGAAGCGCGACTTTGTCGGAGACAACGAAAGAGGTTTCCGCTGCCGAGAAGCAGGCGACCATTATAAGCGAGAACACCAGGACCGCGTACTCCGTCAAAATGCGAACTCCTCAAATGAATATAGAAAGTCTGCGCTGCAAAGAACAATCGACGGCGAAAATTGTCTCGTGGAAGGCCGGAAAATTATCTCTCCTGTCGTACTGCGTTTCGCTCCGCTATCGAGACGAACAAAAGAATTACGGCAGCCGCCGCAACATCAATCAGGAAGTCTTTGAATTCCGGCGAACGCCCCGGAGTGAATGACTGATGAAATTCATCGCTCGCACCATAGACGGCCACAATGATGAACGCGCCAGTAATTCTGTAGGTCGATAGGAAACTGATTCTATTCTGATGCCGCAATGCCAGGTACGCAAGGAAGTAAAGGGACGCATACAAAACAATATGTGCAATCTCGTGGGCCAAAGGAAACTCAAAATGCGAAAGGGTGGAACCAGGTACCGATGAGAGAACAAATATCAGAATCATCCAAGCAAGGGCCGGCAACTGATACCTGACAAAATCAGGCAATCTTTTCAAACTCGACTATCTCCCCGCGATCAATTTTTCTGAAGGCTGCCGGGAGATCTTCGATCAGGTCAGTCGCAATCATCGGGTAGAGTCCCTTCGACTCCAGAGCAATGTCGCCGGCTACGCTGTGTAAATAGACCCCGGCGATCGCTGCGTCTACGGGGCTGAGTTTTTGACTAACCAGCGCCGCGATAATTCCTGTGAGGACATCTCCCGTACCGGCAGTTGCCATGCCGGGATTCCCGTGGACATTTATGAAAGTCCTGCCGTCCTTCGACGCGATAACCGTGGGTGATCCCTTCAGCACGAGAGTAACGTTGTTTTCTCTCGCGAAGCGGCGAGCCATCTCGACTCTGTCTCTTGAAATTTCTGATTCAGAAAATTTCGTGAGCCTGCTGAATTCACCGTGATGAGGAGTCAGGATTATTTCTCCCTGGCTGTCCTTCAGCATCTCGGGTTGGTCGGCTATTGCGTTCAGGGCGTCTGCGTCGATGATTATTGTGCCATCATGACTTCTGAGCACCTTGTGCACCAGCTGCGCAGTCTCCTGATTCTTCGAAATACCGGGTCCTATTACAAGGACGTCAGCCCAGTCAAAGTACTTCTGGATATCGAGAAGGACCGCGAGTGAAAGCGTGCCGTCACGCGTTTCGGGGAGCGGCACCGTCATGACTTCAGTGAGTTTCGTTTCAAAGATCGGATTCAAGCTGGAGGGTACGCCGAGGATCACAGCGCCGGCCCCACCGCGCATTGCAGCTTGTCCAACCATCACTCCGGCTCCGGTAAGTCCAACAGAACCTACGAGCCCAAAAACTTTTCCGACCGCGTGTTTGTGAGTCTCTGCCTTTCTGCGAGGGAGAAGATTGCGAACATCATCGCAGTTAATCATATATGTGTCGACCTTCTTGGCTCCCGGCGTGTCATCGGGCAGACCGATGTCGATAAGAAAAATTTCGCCCGCGTTTTGCTTACCGTCGTTCATAAGGAGACCGCGTTTCAGGTTTGACATGGTAGCGGTAGCCGCGGCACGCACGGAAGCTGCATAGGACGAACCATTGTTGGCACTTAACCCGCTGGGTATATCCACAGAAAGCACAGGAGTAAACGCGTTTCGCGCGAGTTCAATTGCTTTCTGGGCCGATCCACGTGGTTCGCCTGTCAGGCCGGTGCCCAGGATCGCGTCTATCACAAGGTCACAGTCGTTGAGATCCAACGACCCTGATTCTCTTTCAAATTCCAGGATCTCAATCTTCGCATGCTGGTCGGAGAGTTGCCTTAACTTGTCGAAAAACACCTTGGGGTCTCCGGTAATATCCGAAGTACTTCCGAGTACATAGACTTTCAGCGTTGCGCCCATTTGAGCCAGATAAAAAGATGCGCCGAACCCGTCCCCGCCGTTGTTGCCGGTCCCGCATAGCGTAGCGATACGTTTGCCGCGGACTTCGCCCAGCATCTTGGAGGCCACCTTGGCTACTCCAAGGCTCGCCTTGTCCATCAGCGAGACACCTGTCACCCTTCCCCCTTCGATGGCTTCCAAGTCGCAAACTTTCATCTCTTCTGCAGTCAATACTTTTTCCATACTACCTCAGTAGGCTATGTATCATAGTCAAGAGTCTCGTTGCTTTTTCATGATAATTTAACAACTCAGACACTCTAAATAATTTTAGAACAGCTTCTCGGTCAAAGATACAATGTACCCCGGTGTTATGCCAAGTTCAATAACTGCCAGAGCGGCTAATACCAGGGCAGCCGCACCGAGTCGGGAGACTCTAAAAGTGGCGATCTCTTCCGGTACTTCCTTGAAATACATGTTTACTACCACGCCCACATAAAAATAAACCGAGACGACACTTGCAAGAACGCCGACAACCGCAAGCCATGTCATGCCGGAACTAACGGCGGAAGCGAAGAGATAATATTTTCCGAAGAATCCAGCAAACGGCGGAAGGCCGGCAAGGGAAAACATGAACAGAGCCATCAGGGCCGCGATCACGGGATGCCGATTCGCCAGCCCTTCGTAATCGCTGAGTTGAAGATACTTCCCGTCCCGGCTTTCAAGGACGGACACAACGCCGAAGGCGCCAATCTGCATGAAAGTATATGCAAGCATGTAGTATAGAACGCCGGTTGTTCCCAGGTTGTTGCCAGCCGCGATCCCCACCAATGCATAACCCGCGTGCGCGATACTGGAGTACGCGAGCATCCGTTTGATATTCTGCTGGACCAATGCTATAACATTCCCAAGTATCATAGTGATTGCGGCGATATATGCGATTACAAGCTGCAGCTGCCAGGTCGGGCGGATCGAATAACTGAAAGCAACTACAAGCGCAGCGAATGCTGCCGCCTTGCTTCCGGTCGACATGAATCCCGAGATGGTTGTGGGTGATCCTTCATAGACGTCAGGTACCCACATGTGAAACGGGACAGCAGAAATCTTGAACGATAGTCCGATTAGTATGAGAGTCGCGCCACCCCACAGGAGAGAATTATTCTGGAGCGACGGGAGCCTGCCGACGATCGCTGCCAGGTTCGTCGTTCCACTAGCACCATAGACGAGGGAAATTCCGTAAAGGAAGAAGCCTGTAGAGAACGCACCTAGCAAGAAATACTTGAGCGAGGCCTCATTCGACCTGGCGTCCCGCCTATTGTATCCCGCAAGGACATACAAGCTGATTGACATCAGCTCCAGACCGAGAAAGAGGATCATCAGATCCCGCGCGCTTGCCATTAACATCATGCCGATGGTTGCGAAAATTATAAGTATGTAGTACTCACCGTGGTTGACTTCCGTCCGTTCCAGATACGGCTTCGAAAGCACTACGCTGAAGCCCGCGCTTAACAGAAACACAATTTCGAAAAAGGCAGGAAATCTTCCGGTGAAGACCATTCCGTTGAAAGCGCTTCCCTGCGCATAGAAAGTGTTCGCGGTCAAAACCGCTGTCGATATAATGCCCAGCACTGTAAGAACATAAACGATATTTGCTGATTTCTTAAAGCTCGCGTCCACAATGAGAAGGAGAAGCGAAAAGACGCTCAAGAAAATTACAGGACTTACGGAAATGAGATCGTTATAGTTAAACGCCATCAGTTACCTCTGGGATTACAGTATATCTATAAGTTTTCATTCAGCCACTCAAGTATGATTTCCATCGCCTCAGGCTTCGTGTTTAAGAGATCGATCCCCTGTGCTGCCGTCTCATCGAAAATCTTGACCGTCCTGGCGCCGCTGGTGTACTTGTCGGACAGTTCTGCCGCGTCCTTCGCGGGCTGTCCCTTGCCCGCCATGTACAAAACTTTGTGCATGGCTCTTTCGCCAGGCTTGTGGCTGAGAAATGTCAGAGCTCCCTTCAAGGAACATGAGATTGCAACCGTGGCCTTGACCTGTTCGCGGTAAGCCGCATTACCGCCGCATGCGACGTAGGCACCGAACGAAACGCCGATTGAAGCGAGTCTACCCGCATCCACGCCTTTTCTATGGGTCAACCAGGTTACCGCACCGTCGAAATCGAACGGAGCGAGCTGCGGATCGCTTAGTACGGAAGTAACGTCCTTCAGGTTTGCTGATTCGCCATGTCCTCGAACGTCGTACGCCAGGACCTTGTAGCCGGCGCTCACGAGCGCAGCCGCGAAGCTGTTCCATTGCTCCCTGCCCTTCTTGAATTCGTGGACGAGTACGACACACGGCTGCGCAACAGATTTCTTTCCGTTTTCAAAATAGAAATCACCGACGATCCTGCAATGATCAGGAGTTTCAAAAGATATACGTTCTTTCTCAATTCTCGCCATAGAACCTCCAGGCGCTGCTCCGAGTTGCAAGATAGAAACCGACAATGAAAGAGTAGGAATCCGCGGATTGGCATTCCGGAATTCCGAACTGTCTTCGTGGCAGGAATCAGCCTTGGAGGTGGCGTGACTATCTGCGACCGCAGAAAGCATCACCGTGCAATGCATAATATTATTCCGGTGCCTATCACTGCGTAACGGCGAGCGCTCCTACTTTTACCTTCGTCAAGGTATCAACCAACGCTCTGACCGCCAGTTCGCTCTTGGATAAGAACGTAATAGGGTGCACACCAATCCATACTATGAACAGCACCAGGACCGCGAGCACTGCGGCCTCACGAAGGTTCAGATCCTTCATAAGTTCATTCTCCGGAACGTCAATCTTCTTGAAGAAGACCCGCTGATACATCCATAACAAATAGACCGCGGCAAGAATGACGCCGCTCGTGGCAAGGATTGCATAAGCCTGGCTTCCGAGGAAATCGCTCTTAAATGATCCTGCGAGGATAAGAAATTCACCAACGAATCCATTCAGACCGGGAAGCCCGACAGATCCGAGCATGGAAATCATGAAGAATGTAGCAAGGACCGGAACGACCTTCGCCAGGCCGCCGAAATCGCTTATCATTCTTGTGTGCCTCCTGTCGTACATCAAACCTACCAGAAGGAAAAGGGCGCCTGTCGTCAGGCCGTGGTTGACCATTTGAATTACCGAACCCTGGATTGACTCCACGGTGATCGCGAAAATTCCAAGGACCACGAATCCCAGATGCGCCACTGACGAATACGCGACAAGTTTTTTTAAATCCTTTTGGACCATCGAGACGAGGGCTCCATAGACTATGCCGATGATCGCGAGGACCGCCATGAGAGGAAGAAATTTGAACGTCGATTGCGGGAAGAGAGGAAGCGAGAACCTGAGGAGGCCATAAGTCCCCATTTTAAGGAGAACACCAGCGAGAAGCACGCTCCCTGCCATCGGGGCCTCAGTGTGCGCATCTGGAAGCCACGTGTGAAATGGAAATATGGGCACCTTTATTGCAAAACTTAGCGTGAACGCCAGGAACAACCACACCTGAATCGCCATAGGAATTGTCGGACCGATCCTGTAGAGTTGGACGAGGTCAGTTGTAAATCTTCCCCCGGGCAAAGTTCCAGCGTAATACCCCAGCCAAATGATCGCGACCAACATCAGGAGGCTTCCAAACATCGTGTACAGGATAAACTTTACAGCGGCGTATACTCTCCGCTCATGCCCCCATATTCCGATGATGAAGTACATCGGGATCAGCATTGCTTCCCAGAAAATGTAAAACAGGAAGAGATCGAGCGAAGAAAAAACTCCAAGCATTCCCACTTCGAGGAGGAGAACGAAGAAGTTGAAGCTCCGGACTCTCTTTTGAATTGAGGACCATGACGCGATCAGAGACAGCAGAGTGAGAAGTGTCGTAAGGACAATCAAGAGTAGAGAAATTCCGTCTACGCCAAGATGATACGAGACATTGAGGCTGTAGATCCATGGAACAAATTCTACGAACTGGAATCCTGCCGCCGAACCGTCAAAACGGAGGTACAACAATACCGACAGGGCGAACGTCAAGCCGGCGAAAAAGATGGCTTCAATCTTGGCAACGCGATCGCTCCGCATCATAGGAAGGATCAACGCTCCAAGGAGCGGCGTGAAAATCAAGTATGTCAGCAAATTGGAATCGAACATTTCACAGTACTCTTATTACTTCAGAATGAGGAAGCCGACTATCAAAATGATTCCGACCACGAAGATCGTGGCGTAGGTCTGGACTAAACCCGTCTGGATCCGGCGGCTAAGTCTCCCGACGAGGCGTACCAGCTTACCGGTACCGTTCACGCTTCCGTCAATGACCATCTCGTCAACTCCCCGCCACAGATATTTCTCGCTGAGATATACAAGCGGTTTCACGAAGATGGCGGAATAGATTTCGTCTATATAATATTTGTTAAGAATAATCTCGTAGAAATCACCGGCCATCTTCTTTAGCCTGGTTGAGACGGCGGGCTTCTTCAAATAGGCAATGTAGGCAAGATACACCCCACCGACCGCGAGCAGAACCGAGATAAGCATCAAGACAAATTCGGTAGAATGCTCAAGAAAGAATAGTGAGGGCATCTTTGCCTGTGCGTTATCAAATACTGGCTCGAGGAATTTGTCGAAGGTCTCTCCGCCACCAAGAACGGATGGGATACCTATCCAGCCTCCTACAACTGACATGATACCGAGGACCCAAAGTGGTATCAGCATCGATGGAGGAGCGTCGTGCACGTTGATATGATGCGAGTCGAATCGGGGATTCCCCTCGAAAGCCATAATGAAAAGTCTGAAAATATAGAACGCGGTCAGGAAGGCAGTGATCACGCCAATCAACCACAGGTAGAAAGAAGTCGCGAACGCATGGGCGAGTATTTCGTCCTTGCTGAAAAAACCTGCGAGCGGCGGCAAGCCCGCGATCGCCAGACACGCAAGGAGGAATGTCTTGTGCGTTCCCGGCATGAGAGACTTGAGACCTCCCATATTCCGAAGGTCCTGGTTTTCATGCAGTGCATGAATGATAGCTCCGGCGCCAAGGAAGAGAAGCGCCTTAAAGAACGCATGCGTCATAAGATGGAACACGCCCGCGCTAAACGCGCCTACGCCGACAGCAAGAAACATATAACCCAGCTGACTGATGGTCGAATACGCGAGTACTTTCTTGATATCATTCTGCACAAGACCCATCGAAGCCGCGTAGATCGCGGTAACTGCTCCGACAATCGCCACGAGCATCATAGCTGAAGGGGCGAGCGCGAATATGACGGCACTCCGGGCGATCATGTATACTCCGGCGGTGACCATCGTAGCAGCGTGGATCAGAGCGGAGACTGGAGTTGGACCCGCCATGGCGTCGGGCAGCCAGATGTATAACGGGATCTGCGCGCTCTTCCCTGTCGCGCCGATGAAAAGTAGTATCGCTATCCACGTCACGGTCGTGTCACCGGTCGCGAAATGAGACGCAGCGGTTCCAAATACCGTGTCGAAATTGAATGTCCCGAAATTCACTAAAATCAAGAACATTCCGATCAGGAAAGCAAAATCCCCGATTCGGTTTACGATAAACGCCTTCATCCCGGCGTCTCCGGTCCACGTTATGCCGACTCCTTCGAACTTTCTGTCGTACCAGAACCCGATCAGAAGATAGGAGCAAAGTCCGACGCCTTCCCAACCGAGAAACATCAGCAAAAAATTGTCCGCAAGGATTAGATTCAGCATCGAGAAGACGAAGAGATTCAGGTAGGTGAAAAACCTAAAGCAGCCCCTGTCGCCGTGCATGTAGCCGATTGAGTAGACGTGAATCAGAAAACTCACTCCTGTAACGACGAGGAGCATGACTATTGACAGGGGATCGATAAGATATGAAACGCTGGCCGATATCCCGCCCGCCGCGATCCAAGTGTACAAATTGAAGATATGGTTTCGTTGGCCGGCAGGTTCGCCGAGCAAATCGATAAGGATCACGACTGCGCAGGCGAAAGAAAGAGCTATTGTCGCACTCCCAATGAGCCCAACAACTTTTTCCCCGAGTTTCTTCTGGATGATCGCACCGAACAAACCGTTTATTAGTACGCCTAAGATCGGAAGCGCGACAATATATATTACGAGGTTCTGCATGACATATCCTTAATTAGGAGCCGATTGTCCGATGGAGCCTGGTCCGATCAAACCCTCGCGACGATTTACCATTTCAGAATATTTACTTCGTCGATGTTGACCGTGAGTCTGTTACGGAAGAGCGCGATGATTATCGCGAGTCCAACGGCGGATTCGGCCGCCGCAACCGCGATGACGAAGAAAACGAGAATTTGTCCCGCGGGGTCGCCGGAATATGCCGAAAAAGCGATCAACGATAGATTGACCGAATTCAGCATCAACTCGATGGACATGAAAATCACGATAGCATTCCGCAAAGTCAGAACGCCGACTACTCCGATCGAGAAGAGAACTGCACTTAGACCTATATAGTATGACAGTGGTATCATTTAATCGAATTTTTTCTTTGCAAGCAAAACCGCTCCCACTATTGCTGCCAGTAGGAGGAACGAAGTAATTTCGAATGGGAATAGGTAATTGCCGAACAGGACCTTGCCTATCGCTTCTACCGTACCGAGAGTCTCCGCTTGAGACGATATTGGTCCCTTGGAAGTGTAGGCTCTCACGAAATATAAAATCTCTATGAGAAAGGCGACACAGAGAAGGGTCGCGACTGTATTCGCGGTAGTCGGCTTCCAGCGAGAAAGTCTTTCATCTCCCAGGTTGAGCAGCATTATCACAAAGAGAAAGAGTACCATGATGGCGCCGGCGTAGACTGTGATCTGGATGATCGCAATGAACTGAGCGCGCAGAAAGAGATAAAGCACTGCAATCACGAAGAAGTTCAGTACCAGATACAGCGCACTCGCAACGGGGTTCCGGCGGGTGATCATCAGGACGGCAGAAATTATTGCAACAGCAGCGAGAATTAAAAACCCAATAAGCTCGAGATTCAACAGTTTGCCTCAAGATGTGTATTCTGGACGGAAAAATATAAAAAAAGGGGCGAAAACAATCAACGAGAAAAGCCCACGGCCTGATTCGTCCGAGAACTCCATTGCAATTTGGAATTGCAGATAGGCGATCCCGGTCGTTCTTGCTGTCAGTCAGCTGAGCCGCCGCGCGCGTATCATTTCTTTACGTACTTCCAGTTTCTGATTTTCCCTTCTGCCATCCATTCGATCGCAGTTTTCAATCGCTTGTTTCTAGTCTCATCCGTCTTAGCTTCGAGAATCCACATTACATACTCTCTCTTATTGCCGGGACTGAATTTCTCGTAGGTCTCGAGCGCCATCTTATTCTTCTTCAGTGCATCCATGAAATAGGCCGGAGGAATTGATTCGACTTCGAGACCCGCCTTTCTTCGTGCTGGAGTTTTGATTCCGACTTCGTTCAGCTCCATTGCTTTCTTGATGTACGATGCAATTATCTTTTCGGAAGGAAGATCTTGAACCGATCCAATTTTTCCAAAGCTCCCCATTGCCTGGGTTTCTTCTTTCGCACGCTTGTTGCCGAAAATCAACTTGCCCTTCCAGAACCCGAAGGCGCAGTGATTCTTAAATGAGGCCATGTTGCAAAGGATGCCCTTGTACTCGAAGATGGGCATGTTCCACTTGATGGTTTCCACAACATCGGGACACGCGCGATCTACGATCTTCCGCAAATGAATCAGGATAGGTTGCGCGAACTTTTCCGACTTTGCAATGTAAGCGTCAACTCTCGGGTCCTTTTTGCCCATGCGTTCTCCTTTAATGAATGATTTACTTTACGGACATTTGTTCAAACTTTACGAAAAATTCATCGCAGAGACAACTCCTCCGGCCTTCGGCTGAAAAACTTGATTCTCGACTACCTTCTTGATACTTTCATCAAAACACAAGGAGGCAGGAGTCGTCATTTGATCGAAGGGAACTTCCCGAACGAACCCAACTGACGAGCAGAGGTCGGGCCTCCAACCCAATTCAGTAGACACGAATAATTAGGAGGATTCATGTCAAAATATTTTGCGCTTTCGGTGACGGTTATAGCGTTGCTGGCCGTCCAGTCTCAGTGCCAGATGGCAAAACCGGTCTTCGGCCCCGAGCTCGCGAAACTCAGTTTCCTGACAGGGCATTTTTCAACCCAAACCAAAGTCTATATGGATCCGAACTCGGGTGAACCTATCGTGGGATCAGGCACCTCCACACTCCGCTGGGGGCTCGACTCGATGTTTGTGTTCCTGGATGCAACGGAAAACAATCCGGGGCTCGGGCAATACAAAGGATTCGGCATCCTCGGATATGAATCGAGATCCGGGAAATACGTATTGACGATGTACAACAATTTTGGAGACAGGCCCGAATACACCGGGGCCTTTTCGGGCGATACACTCACAATGTCGTCCAACATCAGCACGCCCGAGGGACCGTTCGTTCAAAGCCTGAAGTGGTTCAAGGAGGGAAACAACGTGAGGCTTCAGGTGTTCAACGACATGGGTCAAGGGAGCATGCTTTCAATTGACCAGATTGCGACTCCTTTATCCGATAAATAGGATGTCGGAATGACGACTGATCCCAAACCCACCCTCAGCCTCGAAGATCCGGAATTGGTTTCAATGATCGATGAGCTTTCTTTGTGGTCGGCACCGTTCGGACTTGCGCTGCTCGACGCCGTCCATTACGGGAAGCACTTGAGAGTGCTGGACATCGGGTCCGGGTTAGGTTTCCCGATTGTGGAGCTCGCGATGCGCCTCGGAGAGACATCACTGCTGACCGGAATCGATCCATGGCACGAGGGCTGCAAAAGAATACGACAGAAGTGTGATGTATGCGGCGTGAGGAACATTCACGTCGTGGAGGGAACTGCGGAAGATATGCCATTCGCGGATTCCCTTTTCGATATGATCGTCTCCAATAACGGCATAAACAATGTCGAGGATCTCGGCAGGACGCTCGAAGAATGTGGACGTGTATTGAAAAAGGGCGGACAGTTCGTGTTCACCATGAATACGGAAAAGACGTTCATCGAATTTTACGAAGTGCTAAGGAGCGCCCTGGGAGATGCCCAATTGAAAGACGGCGACAGAATTATTTCCGACCACATTTACCTGAAACGACGCCCAATCGATGAAATCAAACGGCGACTTAATGGGTCGGGTTTCAAGGTGAACTCTCTCCGGGAAGATTGCTTCAGTTACAGATTCAGCGATGGATCCGCCATGTTGAATCATTTTTTTATCAGGCTTGCGTTCGGAGAAAGCTGGAAGAAGCTCGTCCCGAGCGATATCCGGGAAAGTGTCTTTCGGAAGGTGGAAAACGAAATCAACGACTCTGCAATGAGAACCGGCGCCTTTTCCATGCAAGTCCCTTTCGTTACGGTCGATTGCGAGCGCGTGTAGCGATCCAATCATCCTGACTCGAGCTGCTTAGCGCTGTCCACGAAATGTTCTTTTCTGATATCGAGTACGCTTTTCGCGGGTATTCAATACTTGAAAGTTTGAATCTCCCGAAATAATTTCGCATGTGAATTAGGCGTGGAATTATCTTCATAGTTCTGATTTCACCTTCCTCACTATTGACGCGGCAAAGGAAGCAATACTGATCGCAAAAAAAATCTTCGATACGACGTAAGGAGCCTAAGAATGGATCTCGGACTAAGAGGAAAGACAGCAATAGTGGCGGCGTCCACGAAGGGTCTTGGAAAGGCGGTGGCGCTAGCACTTTCCAGTGAAGGCGCCAATGTGGTCATTAACGGCCGTCATAAACAAAATCTCCACGATGCAACGGAAGAGATAAAGAGTGCCACCGGGAGAACGCCTGTCGCTCTTCAGTGCGACCTTACAAAACCTGAAGACATTGAGAAATTATTCGATCAAGTCGAAAAAGAGTTGGGTAGTGTCCATGTGCTTGTCGCCAACGCAGGAGGGCCGCCGGCGGGAAACTTAGCGGACTTCAACGACGAACAGTGGCTCAACGCAATTGACTTGAACCTCATGAGTACTGTTCGGCTCATCAGGAAGTCTCTCCCAATTATGCAGAAGCAAAAGTGGGGACGAATAGTCAACATAACTTCACTGACTGTCAAACAACCGGCGGATAATCTTCTCCTGTCCAATTCCGTTCGCGCCGCGGTTGTCGGTTTTGCAAAATCGGTTTCGCAGCAAGTCGCGAAAGACAACATCCTCATAAACAACATCGCACCATACTACGTATCTACAAAGCGAGTGGATTACCTTCTGGAAGAAACTGCTGCAAAGAGGGGCATTACAAAAGAGGCGGCCTTACAGAACATCGTCAAGGAGATTCCGATGGGAAGACTTGGAACGCCTGAAGAATTCGCGAGCGTTGTTGCTTTCCTTTGTTCCGAGAAGAACGGTTACATCACCGGAGCAACTATACAATTCGATGGCGGCGCATATAGAGGCCTCTTCTAATCGCGCCCTGCGGCCTTGTTAACTTAAGTCTGCCTCAGTAACCTATTCTTCCATCAGGCTGCGATACTGCCTGCTGATTAGGTGATGTGTGCACATCGCAAACAGGGGGAAGGTACTTCGCGTTAAAGATCTCCTGGACCTTCTGCGGGCAGAACTCGGTAGCGATCTTTCCGGTTTGAACACAGATCGTCGCGCTTACCACGCCGTCTGGCTGCACAAAAGAGCTGATAGGCAGTCCGATGTCACGGTCGTCGTAAGCATACTTCATGAACATTCCCCAGATTGGGGCCGCGGCGCGTCCGCCTTGACCATCCCAATCCGTGAAATGAATTCTGTCGTCGTCGAACCCGACCCATACTCCCGCCACAAGTTGTGGAGTGTAGCCTACAAACCACGCGTCGCCGAAATCCTGAGTCGTGCCTGTCTTTCCGGCTGCGTCAAGGAAGAACGAGCTTCGCACGCGTGAACCGGTTCCACCGTTAACCACGCCTCTCAACATGTCTGTCATCAGGTACGCGGTCTGCTTGCTCAGGACCTCCGTGGATTGAGTCTGGTTCTGCTCGATCACGTTTCCATTCTTGTCTTCGATTCTCAAAATTGCGATCGGTTTTGTGAGAACGCCCTCGTCGGAAAAAACTCCAAATGCGGAGACCAGTTGAATCGGTATGACCATATTGGTTCCCATCGCGATCGAAGCATACGGCGGAATGTAAGTTGAGATTCCCATTCGGTGCGCGTAATCAATCACCTGGTTTACCGGCGCGATTTCCTGGATGGCACGCACCGAAACGACATTAATCGAACGCGCAAGCGCTTCCCGAATCGTCACCTCACCGCCGAACGACCCGTCCGCGTTTCTCGGCGACCACCGCGTGCCGTCAGGCATTACGATCGTCACAGGCTGATTGAGAAGTTTATAAGAGGGCGCGTATCCATTATCAATTGCCACGGAGTAAATGAACGGCTTAAACGCCGATCCCGGCTGACGCTCTATCTGTGTGACATGATTCAGCCCATAACGGAACTGCCGGTAGTTCGAGGCGCCTACAAGAGCTTTTATGTAGCCTGTCTTCGGATCGATGCAGACAAAACCGACTTGAATTGTCTGTTCAGCCTTCTTGACGGAATCAATGAACGATTGGCTCGTTTCAAGAGTGCTGTAGATCATATTCCGCTCGTCCTCACTCACGGCATCACGGTACTGCGGAAGTTCCTTTATCGCCTTGTCGATGGCTGTATGGAGAGTCGCCTGGTTTGTGGTCCAGTCCCACCTCGAATCGAAAAGTTTCTGATAATCGCGGATATGCTGGTCCACTGCACTATCAGCGTACGCCTGCATCCTCGAATCGAGAGTGGTGTAGACGGTAAGACCGTCCCGGTAGATGTCGAAACCGTATTTCTCTGCTTTCTTTTCCAGGTCCTGCCTTATCATCTCGACAAAATGCGGAGCGAGACCCGTCGATGGGCCATGGTATTTTACATCAAGCGGCATCTTCTTCGCGTCTTCGTAAGTCGTATCGGAGATCTTTCCATCTTCAAATAAGTTCTTCAACACGACGTCTCTCACCGTCAGCGCGCGGCTCGGATGCTCAAGCGGGTCGTATCTACCCGGTGAGCGGAGCATTCCAATCAATAGCGCCGCTTGCGGGAGCGTAAGGTCGGAAGATGATTTGTCGAAATAAAGTTGCGACGCGGATTCAAGGCCATAGACGCCCCTCCCGAAGTAGGCGACATTCAAATACATTGCAAGAATTTCTTGTTTCGTGTAAGTGCGCTCGATCTGAACTGCGGTAACGGCTTCTCTGATTTTTCTCGTCAGTGAGACTTCCTGCGATAGGTAAAGGTTTCGGGCAAGCTGCTGAGTAATCGTGCTCGCGCCCTCTTTGGCTCTAAGATGGACGACGTCGATCGCCATCGCGCTCAATATCCTAATCGGGTCG
The DNA here is from genome assembly GCA_036567965.1 of Candidatus Kryptoniota bacterium. Classification (NCBI taxonomy): domain Bacteria; kingdom Pseudomonadati; phylum Candidatus Kryptoniota; species Candidatus Kryptoniota bacterium. The sequence continues at coordinate 163,838 of DATCTN010000021.1, read as the reverse complement.
ATCCCCCAATGCGAGTAGAATTTCTTGTCCTCAGTTGAAATCAGAGCGTCGATAACATAATGCGGGACCTCGTTGACATCGACGGCCGCGCGATTCGTCAGGAAGAACTGGTCTATCACTTGCCCGTCGGCGGAAATCACTCTTGTTGCCAGCTCCGGTTTTGGATTCTCGAGCTCCTCGAGCGAAGGAAGGCCGCTGACCACATACACTACATAGCCGATAAATAGCACTACGACCGCTATCAGCGCACCGAGTCTTACCGCGCGATTGTTTCTTGTCAATTCCTTCTTCTTCCTTCTTGACGACTTCCGGTATTCAGGGTCGTTGAAGTACCTTTCCATTTCTTCCTTGGTGTAGCGCCATTTCATCGTTCAAATTCCCATTTCATCAAATGCATCGTTCCGTCTTCAAAAATACCGTAAGTAAAATTCTTCAACCAGTCACCAAGGTTAATGTACATTCCTTTGCCGAATCTCTCGACTTTCGGGACATGATTGTGACCCATTATCACGTAGTCATAGCCTTCCCGGAGTTTCCTTTCCGCGTATTGCATCATTCCATCGGTCTCGCCGAAATCCTTGTTCGTCGTGTACTCCCTACTTTTTTTCGAGAAAGTCCGCGCGAGTGCGAACCCCACATCCGGATGAATCCACTTTATCATTCGACGAACGAATCCGTTTCGAAGAACCTTCTTCAGCATCCTGTACCCTTTATCCCGCAATGCAAGTCCGTCGCCATGGATCACAAGAAATTTCTTGTCGTTTATCTCCTCTGTAAAGCCGTCCTGAAACACTCTCATGCCCAATGACTCGGAAAAAAACTGTCCTTGTGCGAAATCGTGATTCCCTGCGACATAATCAATTTTCACTCCCCGGTCGGCAAGTTCTCTGATCTTGGCGTAAAGCCAAAAATAATCCTTCGGAATAACATATCTGTACTCGTACCAAAAGTCAAACAAGTCGCCGACGATAATGAGGCGGCTTCCCTTTTCACCTACAATACTCAGGAACTTCAACAATTCATTCTTTCGTTTCAAATCGAATTCTTTCCCGATGGAAGGCGCTCCGAGATGAATGTCAGAAATGAAATAGACGGGCTTCAATTACGATTTTACTCTCAGGTCAATTGAACGCCTGTCTTTCGCCATCCTGCACCAACCTTCTTTCGAAGAGCAATAGGTATAGGTTATCTCTACGATTACCGTGTGAGTGCCGGATTTCAATCCAGACGCAATGCATTTTACTCTCAGCGGCTTCGAGCTGTCCAGATACTCTCCGGTCTTTGAAAAGCTGTCGATGCTGAACTTCACACTGTCGGCTGATTTGATCGTCACCGGAGGTTCTGCATTTAAATGAATCCCTTCCGATGGTTTCAATGACAACGAGAGAAAGAACTCCTTGCCGTTCGCAACCTCTAAAGTTGCAGGACTTATTTCGACTCCGACGTACTTCTGGGAATTACCAGATTGAGCAATCATAGACATTATCATTAACGAAATTAGATTTAAAATCATTTCCTCATTCCGGTTCGGATCTGCTGTGCCATTCTACTTTGACCTGTCGAAGCAATATAAGACCACCGACAAAAAATATCAGTACAGACAGGACCGCGATCCGCTGACTTCCTGTGAAGCTTGAAATTGCTCCAAATGTGAGAGGTCCCATGATCGCAGAAGCATTTCCAGCGATGCCGTCGTAGAAGCCGAAGAACTCAGCCGCATGTTCCCCCGGAGTAAGTAGCGCCATTAGGCTTCTGCTCGACGACTGCGACGAGCCGATCGCCAATCCTGCAAACAGACCGATAATATAAAACTGTGTCTTCGTCTCGATGAAAAACGCCGAGAGCACGACGCCGATCCAGATCACAAGCGTTATGGTAATGCTCTTCTTCGGTCCCCAATGGTCAGTAAGGATTCCGAATACAACGGAACCGATGACTGCGGTTGTCTGTGCCACGATAAAGAAGACTATTACTTCGACAGGGCTGAACCCGAGTGTGCCGCGCGCATATAGTGCCGAGAAAAATATTACAGTGTTCACACCATCGATGTAAAGGAAGAAAGAAAGAAGGAACCGGGCGAGGTTTTTATGTTTGCCAAGTCTCTTGAACGTCCTGACCGCGCGGCGAAAACCGAGACGGAAGTACGGAAGTTTATGGTGGTACACGCCTGTGTGATCACGCAATCTGAGAAAAGCAGGTATGGCAAAGACAGCGAAGAAGACCGCGGCTATGAGAAAGCTGAATCTGAAATTCATGATATTCGAAGGCGCGAAACCTCCCTTGATGAATGGGAAAGCTACTGCAAGAATGGAAAGCGCGCCCAGGTAACCCATAGCGAATCCATAGCCGGAGACGCGGCCGTAAATATGTTTCGGCGCAATCTCGGGGAGGAACGCGTCGTAGAATGTATACCCCCCCTGAAAACCCACATTGGCAGCGATGAAGACCAGCATTCCCGGCAGAACCATGCCGCGCTGTATTTGATACAGAAGCGCGGTACCAAAAACACAGATAGAAGAGAAGACGATGAGGAACCTTTTCTTCCTGTGGGAATAGTCGCTTGCCGCTCCGAGGATAGGCGACAGGCAAGCGGCGATTACCATCGAGATGCTGTCGGCCAGTCCCCAATAAAAATCGCCCCGGGAAGTTCCGGCCGCTACTATCTCGCGGAAGTAAAGGGCGTAACCGACAGTCTTCACCATTACGGAAAAAGAAGTACGCGCGTAATCGAAGAGCGCCCAGGAAAAGATCGTGAGCCGGGAATATGACTGTCCCGTCATGATTTCTTTTTTGTAGAAGTATTGATTAGACCCCTTCCCTCTTTCACCACCTTCCCTTCACTGTCGAGCTGTCGCAAAGCCGCGTCGAGGATACCATTTACAAACTTCGGACTTTCTTCGGTACTGTATCGCTTCGCGAGCTCTATAATCTCGTTCATTGTCACCTTAGTGGGAATCTCTGGAGAATAAAGAATTTCTGCGACACCCATTCTCAGCAGGCCTCGATCGATTGGATTGACCCTTGAGATATCCCAATGATCAAGATGTGCCTGAAGGACTGGATCTATCGCAGGCATGTTCTCAAGCGTATCGCGGAAGAGTTTCTTGGCAAATTCCAGCGCGGTACTGTTCTCGATGTCTTTGAAAATATCCTCGCTCAGGAAATCGGGTGCGGATCGGGAAAGATCGTAGGCGTAAAGCGCCTGCAAGACACGTTCTCGCGCAAGTCTTCTCTGTGAAGTCATATTCTATTCAAAACCGTCTCATTTCCTCGAACGCGATCCATGAGTCAAACTCCGAAAAGCAAATATACCTGAAGAGCAGCGGATTCCCTTACCCGGTAGTACAACTCGCTTGGCCACTGCATCCTGTAGTTGCTCGCGATTCCTGTGACAGAAATGTTTTCCCATCCGCACATCAACAGGATCCTTGGAAGGTGCCAGCTGTCGGTGACAACTTCAACATTCTTCATTTTAAGGGATCCCATTACGCGATCCTTTATGAACTTCGCCTGATCCGAAGTACTAAGTGTGGATTGTTCCGCAATAACTGACGAAGGAGGAATTCCATTTTCGATGAGATATCTTTGCTCCACTGCCGATTCAACGGTACCGAATCTCTTAGTTCCTCCTGTCACGACAATTTTCGAGACGCGTCCCAAATTATATAATTTCAATGCGGCGTCCAATCTTCCTTTGAGGAGTGGGCTCGGTGTTTGCTTACCCCAGACCGAAGCGCCCAGTACGACTGCGGCATCCGCATCCCGGTTGTCATTGTTCGTCCCGTCGCTGCTGAAAGTATACATGAACCCCGCAGCTGTCAAGCCGGCGAAAAGGAAAACGGCAATGATGGCGATGCGATTCAGCCCCGACCGCACTGCCAAAGTTGCACAGATCACGCCCGCAAGCTGTACCACGATTGAAACATACGCAGCGACAGATGCGGGGTCTTTGAGAGGCGATTCGGAGAGCATCGGAAACGTAGAGGCAAAGAAGACAACAGCGCTGAGACCAAACGCCGCCGTCACTTGAAAATTATTCCGCCTTGTGGAAAACTCGGCGGTTGCTACAGCAAACAGAACTACACACCCCAAAATCAAATCATGCGCAAAGGGGAATACCATCTGATCCCCTTCATTCGCTGCGCGGTTCAGGAATATCCTGACAGTTGCTATGACGTCCAAAAGCATGGCAAGGCGTAAAAGAACTCTAGATCTCAATATCAACCACACGTATTATTTTCATTCGCTAGATGAGAAGAAATTTAAGATAAAGCGGCGGGAATTAAAAAAAGAATCGCAGCTGGATCAGCGCTCCGGACCTCTCATCCTTTGCCTGAGCATAACCCTTATCCGGTCCCTGATCTCCCTGTCGAATTTCTGTTCGAACACCAGGTATCTCGCAATCTCGACGGGGGACAGTATTCCACCGAGCGACTGCAGGAACTTCGCGTGGATGTCGGCGAGCTGATAGTCAAGGTCCATTATTTTCTGAATTCCTTTTTGGATCTGAGCGTCGCTGAGCTGGTTGTCCACCGCCGTATCAAGATTCCGAATGGCATCGCGCCTGTCGGCCGTTACTCCCTTCAATTTGGTCGTGTAGTCATTATACAGAGGAAAGAACTTCTCCGCTTTGCCTGTGGGGAGATCCATTTCTTTAGTCATCTGCCAGATCTTGATCTGCTCGAGCTGTCTTCGAACCTCGGGCGCATTGTTCCTCATTTCCTGCCCCGTCACAAGGGACACCTGGAGTGCCACAACTGCGAAAGCTATAACAATTCTCTTCATAGTACTCCTATTAGTTGAAGATGGGGTTCGAGGAAAGATCGACGTTGTCCAACGAGCCGGTGGAATCGGCAACCGACGTCCACATCGATCTCAGCACCGCTTGCTGGACGGAGTCGTCCACAGCGTCCATTTCTTCAAGCCCGTCGGTCTGAGTCGATGCAGCTTCCGTGTAGTTGGTATTCAAGCTTGGAAGAGAGACAATCTCATCGGTCGGGAGCGTAGACGCCAACGCAGTGACACTCCGGGTAGTTGAGACAGGCGGAAAGACGACCCTGTATATTCCGAAGCCGATCAGGAGAACGAACGCAGCGAGGCTTCCGGCAAAAACCGGAATCCGCCAGGCGCTTCTCCTCGGAGCCGAAACACTTTCCATGATCGAGGCTCGCATTTCCTGCCAGAATGACTCGGGATATACTTCGTCGGATAGTCCACCGAGGACGGCAGCGGGTCTGCGAAGCTCCTCGAGCTCCTCCCGGCAGTCCGCGCAAGATTCAAGATGGTCTTCGATGTACCTCTTCAGGTTCGGTTCGATTTTCCCGAGCAGAAAATCGGGCAAATTCACCAGGACATCATCGCATTGCATTTTTCAAGTATTCTCCTATTTTCTTCATCGCATGAAAATAATTCGCCTTCATCGCACCCATCGACCTATGCATCACCCTTGCGATTTCTTCATACGAAAGTTCTTCATAGAATCTTAGAATGAAAACTTGTTTCTGTTGAACCGGGAGTGAAGCAACCGCATCGGCAACGAGTTTCTTCAATTCCTCGCGGTCCGCATCCCGTTCCGGCTCTTTCCCGCCCGCCAACATATTCGAGATCACTTCGTCGAGCCTCACGACCGCCCGTACTTTCCTCTTTCTCAAATAGCTGATCGCCACGTTAGTGGCAATCCTGTAAACATAAGTGTAAAGGTTTGCTTCACCGCGAAACTTCTTCAGAGAGTCATGAAGTTTTATGAAGACCTCCTGTGTCGCATCCGAGGCTTCATCGTCGTCGTTCAACATTCTCTTGACGACAAAGAAAACTTTTCTCTCATAGCGATTCACGAGCTCGCCGAACGCCCTGTCGTTTCCGCTTCTTACCTGCTCGACTAGCTCTAGATCGCTCGGACTTTGCATTCAAAGAGCTGTTTGTTTATGGTCGGTCCGCCACTTTTTCACATAATAGTCAAAATTATGACGCCAAAGGCCGTCGCGCGGTTTAAGTCAGCTTTCAATGAGAACCACCGCAACGACATAATCGCCTGAGTGAGACAACGAGAGAAAAACCCGCCTCTTTCCAAGATTCTTGAGCGAATTCCCGCTGAGGCACAGAGTGGGCTTGCCGCTCTTTTCGTTGATAACCTCAACTTCATGCCAGGCGAACTCATTGTTCCACCCGTTTCCGGTGGCCTTGCTGAATGCTTCCTTCGCGGCGAAGCGAGCGGCATAATGCTGGAACGGATTTGGCTTCTCAGAACAGTATTTCACTTCGGCAGGCGTATAAACTTTACCCGTAAACGACTCTCCGTATTCTTTGATACTCTTTCTTATCCGGCTCACTTCGACGATGTCAACGCCCAGTCCTTCAACCATTCTTGTTCTCTTTCCTGATTATCCCTATGAGTTCCTGAATGTCGTTGGCATCATAATCGCCGCCCGATACAACTGTGTTGAAAGTGTCACCGTAGCGTGCGAAGACGGTCTTCATACCGACTTTCTTAGCACCGATAATGTCGCGCTCTGCCCAGTCACCCACCATCAGCGCTTCTTTCGGCTTGATGCCCAGCTTGGTCAACGCAAGAGTGAATGGTGCGGGATGCGGCTTCCTCTCGTTCGTGTCTTCGAATGTCACCACAACGTCAAAAATATGGTGCATGTTAAGATAGGTCAGTCGCAGCCACGCTTCCCTTGCGGGCGCGTCCGAAATGACGGCAAGCTTCATTCCCATTTTAAGAAGCTCATATAATGTAATTTGCACATGCGGATAAGGAACAAGTGCGGCCTCTCGGGCGCGTCTGTAAGCGACCACACCGGCCGAGAGAATCTTGTAATCCACTTTGTCAAATATGTCGGACAGCAGGGAATCGAAAACGTATTGGAACTCGATTCCCTTCTCCTTGTAAATCGCGTCGATCCTTTTCTTCGTTTCGTCATAAGTCAAATCGAGCCCCGCGTCGATCATTGCCCTGATCGCGGCATCTATTGCCTCGCCTTTCATCTTCATGAAGTCCACAAGCGTGTTGTCGAGATCGAAAATGACAGCCTTGATCATTTCTTCAACATCCCGGACAGCGCGAACACGGCGGCGAAATATGAGAACTTGCCGAAGCCTGTGACTGTTCCTTTGCACACTGCCGACACGACGCTCTTCCTTCTAAATTCCTCTCTCGCGAATATCTGTGAAAGATGAACTTCGACGACCGGTTTCCTGATGGCCGCCACCGCGTCTCGTAGTGCGTAACTGTAATGCGACAGCGCGCCCGGGTTGAGTATTACGCCGTCATAACTTTCCTTCTCGACCGATTGGATCTTGTCGATGAGCTCGCCTTCGCTGTTTGTCTGGAAGAACTCAAACTCAATCTCCTGGAACTTTCCCTTGAGCTCCGAGTTGATGACCGCCAGGGTATCGCTACCGTAGATATGCGGCTCCCGCAAGCCGGTCAGGTTCAGGTTCGGGCCGTTAGCTACCAGCAGTTTCATCTTGCGCCTCCGTTCCGTATGTTCCTTCAGTCTGTTCCTCGATGAATTCTCTTACCGCGGGCTTCAGGAATAGATTTTCTATTCCGACTTCTAAAAGGCTTCTCGCGAGCGTGGACGCGCGATGTTTCTGGTCGAACCGTTTGTTGATCACGATCAACTTTTCCTCTTTGAGGATGCAGTATCCTCCGCTAAAGTCGCCCTTCTCGTAAATCACCTTCAAGCCGAGTTGCTCGGCTGCTTCTTCAAGCTCCGCTATCAGCGCTTCTGTCTTAAGTCTCGGCATTCCCGCTAATCTTCCCTTTATTTCTCTTCTTTATTGGATTAAAAACGATTGCTCCTATCGCGCTAAAATACGAGAGCACCGCAATTACGGACAGCCCACCTACACCGCCGACTCTTTCGACGAACAACTTTCGCATATCGTCCCGAAGAGGACCAGGGTCGGCGCCCAGGAAGAGCTGCAATTGAAAATCTACATAGTACGCGAAGAACTTCAAATCGAGAAGAGAAGTGTAAATCTCGATCGGTATGAAAATGGCAAAAAGGATGGCAGCCATCAGGACGTTCGGATTCTCCTTCATGTTCATTTTACTCTTGAACATGAAGACGATAAAACCGATCAGAGCAAGCACATATCCAAGGACGACAAGGAGCGACGTCCTGGCAAGAAGATTATAAATTTCTTTCTCGGCGTCAAACGGAAGATCCTGGCGGAATTTTAGAGTCCCGAGTTCGACTAAGTCGTTTCCGATTATTGCGCGGGCCGTCGAACCGCCGAGATAAAAAATCCCTCCCGTAATCATTATAAAGAGAGCTACCCTCGCGCCCTTCGAAGTGGAGTCCCAGTCTCCGGCTCTGAATTCCGGCTTAACTTCCAGGTCGGTCATCGGTCAATACCAGTCCGCATTGCCGAACTAAATCTGCTCCGGTGTCTCGATGAATTCAGCGACGCATCTCGCCGGCAGGAGCGCCCTCTCATAAGCGAGATCGAGAAAAAGTTGAATTGCCTCTTTCCCTTTCCTGCCATAGTCGAGAGTCCAATCGTTCACATACATCCCCACGAACTTGTCGGCTAGTTTCGTATTCATCCCGCGGGCGAACTCGAGCGCGTAATTCAATCCTTCTTTACGGTTTTCAAGAGAATAAGCGATAGATTTCTTCAGATAGAAAGCCACCTTCTTTTTTACCTCCGTGGAGAGATCCCGCCTGATGACGTTTCCTCCGAGAGGGAGCGGCAGTTTAAATTTCTCTTTAAACCATGCACCGAGATCGACGATATTATGGAGACCGCTATCGCTGTACGTCAGCTGTCCCTCATGGATTATCAGGCCCGCCTCGAATTCACCCGACAAAACCTTATCGATAATCTTGTCGAATGGAACTACCTCGTATTCGAACGTGCCGGCGAAAATGCTCAGGGCAAGAAAAGCGGAAGTCCTTTTCCCGGGTATGGCGATCCTGAGTTCATTAATCTCTTCGATCTTGTGCGGGTTCCTGCTTACCAGCATAGGTCCGTAACCGTCCCCCATACTCGCGCCGCTCGATAGCATCTGGTATTTGTCCGAGATGTAAGGATACGCGTGAATTGAAACCGCGCTGACTTCGTATTCGCCCTTCACGGCTTTCTGGTTAAGGGTTTCGATGTCGCTCAGGATATTTTCGAATTCAATTCCGTCCGTATCGAATTTCCTGTTCGCGAGTGCATAAAACATGAACGCGTCGTCTGAATCAGGACTGTGCGCTACTCTTACCCTCAAATCACTTTCCTTTCTTTGCGGGAAACCGGAAGGCGGAGGGGCAATACTTCTGGACGCTGCAGGCTTCGCAATTCGGTTGGCGTGCGTTGCACACCTTTCTCCCGTGTGCCATTAGAAGGTGACAAAGCAAAGTCCAATTTTCCGGTGGGAATATCTCCATCAAATCGAATTCTATTTTCGTGGGGTCTTCCTCTTGCGTGAAACCGAGTCGTTGTGCAAGTCGCCCTACATGCGTGTCGACGGCAATTCCCGGGATTCCGAACGCATTGCCAAGGAGCACATTCGCGGTCTTTCTACCGACGCCCTCGAGAGACAAGAGCTCGTCCATCGTCCGTGGGACATTGCCTCCGAACCTATCAACAAGCGCGCGGCTACATCTCATGATCGATTTCGCCTTGTTGTGATAGAAACCTGTCGACCTGACCTCATTTTCAAGATCGGCTAAATCCGCCGCGGCAAAGTCGGCTGGCGATTTATATTTCTTGAAGAGAGCTGGAGTAACCATGTTGACTCTTGCATCCGTGCACTGAGCTGACAGTATTGTAGCAATAAGTAGCTCGAATGGCGTGTTGAAGTCGAGTGCGGTTTTCACATCGGGATAGTCCTCCCGTAGACGTGAGAATACTTTCTCCGCCCGTCTTTTCTTCGCCGTCATGTTTTCGCGCGCGTTAGACTTCTGCTTCGCCTTGGCGCGTATTCCCTTTTTCGGGACGCTTCTCGATTTCTTCATTGTGTTTCAATTTATCATTCAAACCCCGCTTAGGCAACCGACTGCAGTCTTCATCCATCACAAGCCCCGAGGGTCAAGTTGAAATCAGTGCGCTGTTCCTGAATAGTTCAGATCCGATCCGAACAGGCTATGAGGAATCATATATACCGCGAGAGTGATCACCGCGGACCATATGATTAATTTGCGCGGGCCCTTTTTTAATCTGATTAGAAAAGTCGAGACGATCCACATTGCAACCGCGACAACGGTTTTGTTATCAGTCAGGTCGTTGCCGAACGGCCAGCCTGTCCAAAACCCTCCGAATGCATATTTTTGTACCAGTGGACCGAGCATGAGCCCGCCCATCACGAGGCATCCGGTAGCCCAATAAGTGAGCCCGTTCATGCTCGACTCGTTAACCGCCGCCGAGATTCCCGCTCGTGTTGAGAATAACATGCCGGCGAACATCGCGATTATATGAACTAGCAGGATTCCGGGTGGTACAGAACCTTTGAACCTGATTACCGCCGGAATCCTTGACGGCATCATAGTGTTCAAAGAATCCTGCCTGATGATCGCGAAGTACTCAAGCTTTCCCGCTGGAGGCTGGTGCGGTAGACTGGCATGAAGACTTCCTTCGTCGAATTGCATCGGCTGCACTGTCCAAAAATCGTTTGTGCCAAATCGCCTCCACGCAATCATTCCTGATAAGTTGTTGCCATGCGTCTTGACTTCTAATTCGCAATCGGACGAGCTCTCATGTGAGGTGGGGAAACTATACCGGTACTCCTTTCCTCCAAGAACCACTGTCCCTTTAGTCGGATAGGTCGGTCCAGTAATTCTCTGAAATATCGCGGAAGCAATCGTGACCACGAACGCGATGATCCAATAGAGAATATTTCTCTTCATTTGACATCACTCCACGAAGAACAATCTTTAGACTCTAATCTACGATGGTAATGCTCAATCAGCCGGTAGCCACGCGACGGTCAAATGGCCAAGCCTCATTTGCGTTTATCTTAGGAGACATCTATGCCAATCGCAGTCGGTGACATTCGCTTTCAAGAATGATCAGACGAGATTCCTGTTTCCTACTTATGCTTTATTTTTTGCCGATCCAGCGGAATCAGAATTCAGGATGCCAAAACTTAGTTTCTCAGGTGCGTACCTTGGATCCTTGAGGAGAAGACGCTCCACCACTTCGCCCTTCATTATATGCTTCTCGATAATCTCAACGACATCAGCGGTCGTAACGTGTGAATACCACACGCCTTCGGGATAGATCACGACATTCGGTCCATGCTCGCAAACATCGAGGCATCCGGACTTGTTTGCTCTCACTATCGCTTTCAGTCCTCTCTGGTGAAGTTCCTTCTTGAAGAGAGATCGAATTTCCTCGCTTTCCTTTTGCGCGCATGAACCCTTCGGATCGTCGGCCGGCCTGAGGTTTGTGCAGATGAAGATGTGTCTGGAATATCTCAAGGTCAGGTATGAGGCAATGACTTGGAATTCATCAGCAGGAGAAGGTCATTATCGTGTGTGTTGGCTGCAAACGATTCGCCCTCGGAATATTCGAACTCCTGCGTGACATTGAAGAGCACGAACTCATCGGAATCGAAGTCCGGACCGAAAATCTTGCCTACCAATTCAGGCATTCGAGTTTCCGGAGTGCATGCCGGGTCAATCTCCACGCGCGTGATCTCTCCTGAGAATCCCTTGCTCACGTAGACGACCATCACCAATAACCTGTTGTTATGCTGACATCGCCGAGGACTCTGGCGCTGCACGCGACTCGCTCGTTATGTGCATAATTTCTAGTTTCCATCAATTTCTTCTCGCATGCTCCGGGCTCTGACAGGTTCTCCATCCCTTCGAGAATTTCAACCTTACACCAACCACAGACACAGTCACCGCGGCACGAGCTGCCGATTGGAATTCCGTGAACCCTTGCGGCTTTAAAGAGAGTTTCACCGTTCTTCAACTCGACGGTCGTATTCAGTGGAACAAATTTAACTTTTGGCATTTTTTCCAGAGGATCCGGATGCAAGAAACTTCTTCACCTGTTGGACGGAGCTTGTGTTCAACAGATCGTCTTTCGTGAGCCAACCTTTCCTGGCAATGAAGACGCCGTAGATAAACTCGGAGAGACCGTTTTTCGAATGTGCATCAGGATTTATTGAAAACTTCACTCCGGCCGCTTTTGCTTTCTTGAGATGCCGCCAATCCATATCGAGTCGGTGAGGGCTTGCGTTGATCTCGATTACTTTTCTATAGCGAGAAGCTGTTTTGATAATCTCGTCCAGGTCGACCTCGTATCCACTCCTGCCAAGAAGGAGCCGACCGGTCATATGTCCGAGGAAGGTGAGGTACGGATTCCTCAGCGCAGAAGTCAATCGCTTTGTCGCCTCGTCCTTTTTCATGCCGAGCCTGCTGTGCACAGATCCCACCGTGAAATCGAGTTTCTTCAGGACCGAGTCTCCGAAATCGAGTTTACCATCTGCAAGAATATCGACCTCGCTGCCTTTAAAGACGAAGAAATCGTCATTTTCGGCGTTCACTCTATCCACCGCGGCGGCCTGCGCTTTTAGTCTTGCCTCATCCAATCCGTTCGCGTAGAATGCGCTCTTGCTGTGGTCGCTGAGTCCGAAATACTGAAGTCCCAATCTTTTTGCGGCCTTTACCATGTCTTCAAGAGAATCCGCGCCGTCGCTCCAATTCGTGTGCACATGGAAGAGCCCGCGAATATCCTCCACCGTCACGAGTTCGGGGATATTTCCCCTTGCCGCCGCGAGTACGGCGTCCTCGCCTTCGCGAAGTTCGGGCGGGATGAATTGAAGTCCGATCTCGCTGAAAATGTCCTCTTCGTTCTCGAAGTGGAGCTTGTCTTTTCCCTTCTTAAGTTCACGCATACCGAGATTGTATCCGCGCGCCGACGCGTACTCTTTCATGCTTGCGAAAAATTCTCTACTCCCCGTGGAATGAAGAACCGCAAAAGGATACTCAGCCTTATTCGTCACGATAAACTCCACGGGGACGCCGTTGGACCAAACGACTGAGACAAGATCATTGGCCGACGAACCTGAAGCGCTCGGGTCTTTTACTGCTTTTGCGCCTTTCAACTTTCTGAGAGCCGCGAAGAGCTTGTCACGTTCACCCGATCGGAACTTAATCACACAATCGACATCACGTATTATCTCCCTGCGGCGGCGATAACTCCCCGTAAATTGATAGATTTCAACGCCCGAAAGCTTTTCGAGTGCCTCGGCGATTTCGCCGGCGGTTTCATGGATGACGTTCAATAAGTGATACTCGCTATTGGCTTTCAACTGTTGAATCGAGGCGAGCACCTTGTCTTGAGTCTTTTTTCCGAAACCATTCAGAGTAACCAAACGATTTTCATTGCAGGCATATTCGAGTTCGGATATCGACTTGATATCCATCTGCTCGTAGAGCGCCTTCACCTTGCTCGGCCCCAGACCCTGTATCGAGAAAAGTTCGAGAAGTCCGTCCGGAAAACTCTTTCGGAGTTCTTCAAGAAAGGCCAGCTTGCCGGTCTCGACATATTCCGTCAACTTTTTCGAGAGCGCGTCGCCGATGCCGGGAATCTTCTTCGCCTCTCCTTTGGTGACGAGCGCAACTACATCGGATGTCGTTTGTTGAATGGAGCGGGCAGCGCGAGAATACGCGCTCACTTTGAATCTGTCCTCTCCCTTCAACTCGAGGAGAAGAGCGATCTCTTCCAGCATACCTGCAATTTGCTTTTTGTCCATCAAATACCCCCGACAAGTTCGTGAAACGCCGCCAGTTGAGCGGCCGTCAAAATAATTCCCAGGAGTGCACCTGCCACCACCTGAGCCTTAGTATGAGCTCTCAATTCGACCCTCGCCCATGATACAACCGGAACGAGTAAGAACGCCGGCGCCGCTATCCATCCGAAAGTCATTGCGAGCACTGTCAGCGGTCCGGATGCGCCCATCGCGTGAGCACTTATCTTCCAGCGGACATTAATGAGCGAGACGACAAATGTGTTCGTCGCGTAACAAAACATCAGTGCGTATACCGGGAGCGAGGCCTTAAGGATGAAGAGAATAACGAATCCGAACGAATATATTGCCACGGAGACAAGATAGGGGATCGTCCTTTGTTGTCTTATGGGTATGTCGATCTCCGTCACTTTCTTCCGGTGGAGAAGCAAATAAAGGTAAGCAAACGGTATGATGGCGCCGAAAGTCACTGCAACGGCAGCGATGGCGAACTCGTTCCGGCCATATGACGTTTGGTTCGAAAGAATAATGAATGAGATGAATGCGAACGTCGTCGGCATGCATATATATGAAATGATCCGGGCTGTCCTCTGCTTCATTCACCAATTTAGTCCGAACGTTCCATAATTCGCAATTATGAACGCGGTGAGAATCAAAAGGTGGGAATCGATATTGTTGAGGCTTCCGTGAAATCTATGGGAGAAACAACAGGATTTCTTAAACCACGAGTTCGAAGAGTTTACTGCGTGAAGTCGCCCCCCGAATCAAACGAAGTTTGCTCGCGGGGACTTTCAGGAAGTCGAGAAGGAGTTTTCTAACGGCATCGTTTGCTTTGCCATCTACCGGCTTCGCCCGGACGAATACCTCCAAGCTGTCGGGAGCTTTTCGCAATACGGTGTCAACTCGGGAATTTGGATGGACTTTAACCTTGAGATACATCTTTTGTCGGGGCGGTGGGATTCTCCGCCGCAGGCGGATCCCTTCGGGAGAACCCACAACGTTGGTGCCTGAGGCGCCACGATCTAACCGCCTTCGGCTCTGATTTTTCTTTTGTCGGGGCGGTGGGATTCTCCGCCGGAGGCGGATCCCTTCGGGAGAACCCACGACCTTGGCGCCATACGCGCCACGCTCTAACCGCCTTCGGCTCTGATTTTTCTTTTGTCGGGGCGGTGGGATTCGAACCCACGACCTCTTGGTCCCGAACCAAGCGCTCTAACCGGACTGAGCCACGCCCCGCGGTGTTTTGTAATATAACTCAACAAACCTTTATGGAAAAGGGCCATCCGCCGTCCCGCCTCGGTCTACGATCAAGGAAGATCTCACAAAGTTCAATCAATTGCCAAACCGGAACTTCGCACAAATCACGGAGGTTGTACTACAAAGAACGCGCGTACCTCTAGTTTACCAATATGAGTTCATAGTCAAATCACATATGTTTAATTGTAAATGGAAGTGAAAATTGAATAAACGTGCGGATCTGTTTCAGGTCTGTCAATTTCCGAGGACGGTCCTCAGAGGTTATCAACCTCCTTTGGTTGCAAAAATGAATTCCGATTCCAGGTACGAACTATGGTCAAACAAACAAGTGCTCGTTGAAGGAAGAAGGCACGACGAACTGTATTTCGCGGGAATAAAAATACAATCCAGTTTTGTCGGCTCCTATTTTATGCCGATCTGTTCAGATACGTCCGTCAGGGATAAGCTCGGGAAAAACATATTGTCAAAACTCAAAAGAAAGTCGTGCTTCCACATTAAAGAGATCGACAGGTCAACCATTCTGCAAATAAAGACAGCTCTGGAAGTCGGTTTTAGATCTTATCAAAAATCCGGTTGGGTTTAGTCGGGTCCGACCGGGTTTAGTCGTTAATAGTCGATGCAACTAGCCAGCAGGAGGAAAGAAATGAGAAAGGTTATACTGTTTTCAACCGCGTTTCTGTTACTGTTTGCGCTTCGCGTCACCGTATCCGCCCAGACAATGTCTGACTGTGAGAAGGAACGAATGACGCTCGAGTCGAACAAGAAGATGGTTGCCGAATTCTACCAGGAGTTATTCGGCGATAAAAACATCGATGCGATAAACAAGTATATCGGCGACGTTTACATACAACACAATCCCTATGTAGCGGACGGGAAACGGGCATTGATCGATGCTTGCAAGGAATGGTTCAAAGGAGCACAGAAGGATACGATAGATATTCAGCACATCGGCGCGGATGGAAACCTCGTGTTCATACATTTGAGGAGTCATGAGGGAACGAGAACCGTGTCCGTTATCGACATCTTTAGAATTGAGAACGGAAAGATCGTGGAGCACTGGGATGTCGGTCAGGCCGTACCGGAGAAAGCGGCCAATGGTCACCCGATGTTTTGAGGTAATCGGAAAAAGAACTTACGATTTCTTAACGGCCGAGTCAGGGCGGACATTTTGCTTTCATTTTTCCTGAGCTTGGTTTGATATTCTTGCTGCCGCACGGTCGTTTTGATTTTTCGGGATACCTTATCTAAATTCACAAATACAAAGATTTTGCAGGTGAGCTGAAGTTCCCTATGTTTCGCGGCGTGAGATCGAATTGCTCCATCAGAATCCAAGACAAACGAATCAGGTGCCAGAGCATAAATAGAGTTCTCCGACATCATTAGTTTCAGCACCATACCTCCATAAAGTAAAGGAGTCAAGCCATGGATGCCCAGATTCAACCAATGACACTCGGCGACATGTTCGAGAAGACTTTCACGCTGATAGGAAGGACATTCGTCAGGAACTTGATTGTCGGCGCCATTTTTCTGATCGTCCCCATAATTCTCATGACGAGCGCAATGAGACATTTCTTTATGGCAATCTCTCAGGTGAATGCGCTTGGCGGCAATGAGACCCTGGGGTCAGGACTTCAGGGTGCCCTCGAGATGATCAGGCTCATGTCCATATTTTGGGCAACGATTATCCTTCTTGCGGTCTGTACCCTTCTTGCCGAGATCGTGGTATGCATTATCGTCAGCAAGGAATTCAAATCAGAACACATCGACGTCGGTGCGGCCCTCGGGGACACGTTTGACAAGAAATGGTTGTACGGGATAGGGCAGATCCTTTTGAAGGATGCCATTTTAATAGGCGGCGCTGTAGTCGGGGGAATTGCGGTGGCAATACTTGCCGCAGTGGTTGCCGCAGTATCAGAGGGAGCCGAAGCGTTCTTTGTTGCGGTGATGGTCGTCGTGATTATTGCCATGATGGTCGCGCTCATCTTCTTCGCAATCAAATGGTATTTCTCCCTCGCTGCAGTTGCAGTCGACGGGCTCGGTCCCACCGAGTCATTGCGTAAAAGCTGGCAGCTCGTCAAGGGGTATTGGTGGAGGACACTCGGTATACTCATCCTCTTCTGGATATTGTCACAATTTGTGATTTCAATAATATCGCTGCCGATTACATTCGCAAGCATGTGGGGTTTTTACAAACATTTCTTCACGATGCTTGGTAATACCAACGGCCAGTTGGACATGGATGCCTTCCGAGAACTCCAGAGATCGCTCGGACCGGCGATCGGTCTGGGTTCGGGTGTGAGCTCGCTCCTTACGCTGCTGATTTCGCCGGTGTATACTGTGGTCATGTACTATGATCTGAGAGCGCGGAAAAATGATTTCCCGATTCCGGAAGTCCCCGCAGACGCGCAGATAACTCCGCCAGCGCCGTCGGTTTAAGGAGATTTAGTGTCGGAATATCCGCCCGAATACATTCCCCCGCCACCCGTACCCGAGTTCAAGGGGTCATGGGAAAGACCCGGAAGAAGTCCTGCCTCGGCAGCGATTTTCGGACTGATTCTGATAGGTATCATATACTTTTATGCGCAGGCCATCATAGCGACGATCGTCATTCTCATCGCTCAACCTGGGGCGCACCAGCAGACCACCGGAAAAACATTCGTCGAAGTTATGACCAGCACAATGGTCGCGATGAAAGGTCCAATCCGGATTGCACTCATTATTTCACAATTCATATTCATGCTGATTCCGACTATCTGGATTATCAGACACTGGCACACCAAAGACTTCCTCTCGTACGTGAGACTTAAGGCGGTCCCGCTTGCCGAAATACTCCTGGCTATTGTCGCGACCGCCTGCTTCGTTCCGGTGAGCGGGTTCATCGGGGAGTTCTTTCTCAAGCAGTTGAACTTCCCCGATTTTCTCGCCCGAATCAACGAGGAGATCTTCACTTCTTACAGCCCGGTCGAATTCATCTGGGTCATCATCGTTGTTTGCATGACTCCGGCAATCTGCGAAGAGACACTCTTCCGTGGGTACGTTCAGCGCACGCTTGAGAGACAACTTGGAATGAAAAGCCTTTTTATTGCAGGAGTGATTTTCGGTCTCTATCATATGGAGCCTATCGGACTCGTGTCACTCTCGATTGTGGGAATCATGATCGGGTTTTTCTTTTACAGGAGCAAGAGCCTTCTCCCCGGGATGGCGGCACACTTCACCAACAACCTTATTGCAATTCTCTCAACCTACAGGACAACCACCGGCGAATTGCGTCTTCCATTCTTGTCTCGGGATGTCAATGCCCTTGAGACTATTGTGGCGCTGATCCTGACATCAGGAATCATCTTCGCGTACTATTCATATACAAAGAGAAACTTCACTCCTCAACCTGCCTGACGCCGCAGCGCAAAAGTTATCCGAATAGGAGTCCTTAAACCAAGATCTTTCATTCCCGTCCAATAACAAAATGCGATGGAGATTTGGAACGCCTGTTCCCAGCACAACGTTGATGTATAGATGAAGCATCGGCCGGTTGCCGCCGCGATGATCGTGCTCTCCTTCATGTTGCCGCACGCCTACTCGCAAGAACGACCCGAACACACTTTCAGCGGAACTGTCAAGAGTTCCGAGACAGGTGAAGTGTTGATAGGCGCCGCTGTGATCGTGACCGGTTTACAATCCATCGGGGCATCATCAAACGCCTACGGGTTCTATTCGATCTCTCTCGAGTCGGGGGTATATGTCGTCCGCGTGCAATACCTTGGTTACAAATCGCTGACCGACACGATCGATCTCAATCGCGATAAGACAGTCAATTTCGAGTTGACTCCCCAGCCAATTACGGAAAATGAAGTAACGATCTCAGGCGAACATCGCAATGCAAACGTGACTTCGACCGACATCAGCAAGAACACGCTTCAGGTCCAGCAGGTGAAGGCACTCCCCGTCATACTCGGTGAGCAGGATGTAATGAAGACAATTCAACTGCTTCCCGGTATTGAAGGCGCGGGAGAAGGGAGCACCGCGTTCTATGCGCGCGGTGGGAGCGCGGACCAGAACCTGATCATTCTCGACGAAGCGCCGGTCTACAACCCATCGCACGTTCTCGGTTATCTTTCAATTTTCAATTCCGACGCGATAAAAGACGTGACCGTGGTAACCGGCGGAATTCCCGCGGAGTACGGCGGCCGGCTGTCTTCGGTCGTCGACATCCGCACCGACGACGGCAACGACAACAAGTTCGGCGGTACAGGCGGAATAGGACTCCTCGATTCAAGGCTAACGCTCGACGGACCTATTGTCAAAGACGAGGGGTCGTTCATAGCGTCCGGGAGAAGAACTTACGCCGATCTATTCCTGAGACTTTCCCGTGACACGACAATTAACCGGGTCAGGCTGTATTTCTACGATCTAAACGCAAAGGCAAATTATAATTTCGGCGATAAGGACAGGTTGTTCCTCTCAGGCTATTTCGGCCGTGACAACTTCGATTACCCGAACCTCTTCGGTTTCGATTGGGGAAATACAACAGCTACTCTCAGGTGGAATCACATCTTTGGAGAAAAATTCTTCTCGAATACTTCCCTGATCTACAGCGATTACGAATACACAAATACCATCGGAGCAAGCACCAGCCAATTCCAGATCACATCAGGAATTCAGGACGCAAATGTGAAATTCGACTTCCAGTATTTCGTGAATTCCGCCAACACGATCAACTTCGGATTGAACTCAATTTATCACACGTTCCTTCCGGGTTCGATCACGGCAGGTCCAACAAGCTTTACAAATAATCTTTCGCTCGACCGTAAGCACGCGCTCGAGAGTGCGGTTTATATTTCTCATCAGACGAGCCTGTTACCGGATTTGAAGCTCAATTACGGGGTGCGCCTGTCGAGTTTTACACTTCTTGGCCCGGGCGCAGTGTTTTCCTTCGACGATCTCGGAAATGTGCTCGATACAGCCTACTACGGCTCCGGAAAATCGATAAAGACTTACGCAAGCATCGAGCCGCGTCTCGCGGCGACATTCATCCTGGATGAAGAAAGCTCGATCAAATCGTCATATGACAGAACCGTGCAGTACCTCCATCTACTTTCCAACTCTACATCCACGAACCCGAGCGATCTTTGGATCCCGAGCACGAACAACGTCCCACCCGAATACGCTGACCAGGTGGATGCCGGTTATTACAGGAATTTTAACGAGAATGAATATGAGTCTTCAATCGTGTTCTATTACAAGAACATGAGGAACCAGATCGATTACAGAAATGGAGCAGACCTGCAGTTGAATCCGACTGTCGAATCGCTTTTGCTTTATGGGACCGGTTGGAGTTACGGAATGGAGCTCATGTTGAAGAAGCAGGCAGGCGCGCTAACCGGCTGGCTGAGTTACACGCTTTCCAGAACCGAAGAGAAGTTCGCGGGCATTAACAACGGGAACCCGTTCCCCGCGAGCCAGGACCGTACCCATGATTTTTCTGTCGTGGCTACTTACAACTACAACGACACATGGACCTTCGGAGCAACATGGGTCTATTACACCGGTAACGCCGTGACGTTCCCGAGCGGCAACTATTTGATTGACGGCCGTCTTGTCCCTTACTATACAACCAAGAACGCTTACCGGATGCCCGCGTACAACAGACTGGACCTTTCCACTACGTGGACTCTTGGGAAGCATTCCAGTCTGAACTTCTCAGTGTATAACGCTTATGATCGTCAGAATGCTTATTCCATAAATTTCCGAAGGAACCCGGACAACCCGAACGAGACTCAGGCAATCCAGACAACTATCTTCCCGTTCATGCCGTCTGTCACATACAATTTCGAATTCTGATAAGATGAAAATGAAGAGAATATTTTTCCAGTCAATGCTGGTCGTCACTATAGCGGTCGGCATGCTGTCCTGCCAGAAAGTGATATCGGTCGATCTCAACCAGTCGAACCCGCAGATCGTCATCGAGGGGCTGATCAACGATCAAGGCGGATTGGACTCAGTCGTCGTAACTATGACCGGAGATTATTTTACTCCCTCATTGAATTTCCCGCCTGTAAACGCGGCGACCGTGACGATAGCGGACGGAGGTCAAATCGATACCCTGTCAGAAGCCGCGGCCGGAATCTATTACTCCACAAATCCGAGAGGCATTTCCGGACGGACATACGCACTCAAGGTAACCACCGCGGGGAAGGTGTACGATGCCGTTTCAACGATGCCTGAAAAAGTGATTATCGATTCCTTTTTCGCTGAGAAGTCTCTGAACCCTTTCGGCGAATCCGGATATGACTTTTATATTACTTTCAAAGATCCTCCAGAGCTGGGGAACTACTATAGGATCGTGCCACACGTCAACTCGCTTCCTCCCGATTCGATCACCGGCGGAAGGGGCGGGTTTCAGATTACGGACGACAAGCTTACCAACGGGAACGAGATAACCTACATGTTCGGAGTGCGAGGGGAAGTTGGCAGCAAACTAAAACCGGGCGACACCGTTTCGGTCGATCTTGAGTGCATTGACAAAGCAACTTACGACTATTACTTCACTCTCAGGAATATTCTCGAAGCCGATCAGAGCCCGACTTCACTTTCTCCTGCAAACCCAAATACAAATCTTTCCAATGGCTCTCTCGGATATTTCTCGGCATACACGATCGATACACGCTCCCTTGTCATTCAATGACAGAACTTCGTCGGGGGTAGACCTTTCCGTATTTCATGATTCCCGGTGATTCGTTTTAATGAGAAGCACAGATATGTCAGTCAGGACTTCCATGAGACGTTTACACCAGAAAACCATGCAGAGACGAAAAGCCGGAGGGCTACGATGATCTTTAACAGTCTTTCCGAAGTGTACTCCGAGAACGAAAGGGTCCTACACTTGCTCGTAAGTAGAACAGGAAGTCTGAGCGACGGCTGCGAAGATCTCAGATCCGCCGGAGGATGGTCCATCACGCAGATCGTCGAGCACATTGCCCTCGTTGACCTACAGCTTCTCAAGGTAATTGAGATTCTCCTCCACAAGGCGGAAAGCGGATCAAAGAGTCTTTCGGCAGAGAAGGGATTCCCCATAGACATTGAGACATTGGTCCAACGAAGTCGCAAGGAAAAGTACGTGGCAAGGGAAAATGCTCAGCCGGTAAATGGCTTCTCCATTAGACAGTCGTTGGACGAAATCGTCGCGATGAACCGCACGCTCGAATCACTCAGGCAGCGCCTTGAAGCGGTAGATCTCTCGAGCGCAGTTCTGCCTCACTGGATTTTTGGACCTCTTACCCTCGGAGAGTGGCTCGTCTTTGTAGGCGTTCACGAGGAAAGACATCTCGAGCAGTTGAAACGCATTCTGGAATCCGGCAATCTCGCCGCACCGGACTCGCTCACGTCGAGGTGACCTGCCGCAGTAGTAACGGTAATCGTGAAGATCGACTACGAGTTTCAAAAGTGAGGGAACCAATTGCTGAGGTTAACTTCCCGGTGTTGGTTCCCTTAATGTCCGTTTCGCCTTTAATCCGCCGAATCATGCCACAGTGCTGCCATTAGTTTGACTTTTGACCCGTCCCGGCTAAATTCCCGTGAGAAAATTTGGTGTGAGTACTCATTTCAATTAAAGTGAGTGCGAAAGGACAAAGATGAACGATCGATTGCGACGCGAGGCCTTTGCAATATTCCGGTACACTCTCAGTATTGTGATAGTCTTGCAGAGTGTGGCGACGATTATGGAAATGGTCCGGACCGGTTCAAGCCATGAATTGATAGTTGTTCTCATTCTCGCGGGCGTGGAGGCGGCAGCGGCAATACTTCTTCTTAGCACAGCAACATTGATGAGAGCCGGATATGTCTTATTAGCGGTCTTCTGTCTTGCGTTCTTGTTCCATCTGTTCAGTGGACAGTTTGAATCCACTCTTCTGATTTATGCGGCGAGCGTTTGGTTAGTCATGAATACCAAAAGCGGCCCGCGAAACTGAAAATGCCTGAACGCTGTTCACCAACAAGGCAATGTCGCCGGATTGATGTTTTTTCGTGATTTCGGGTCCAGGACTCAGATGATGCCAGGGACCCGACTAGCGCACACGAACTATTCAGGCAGTTTGGAGGAGGTCGAGCATGTCGAAAACGAAAAAAATTCCGAAATTTAGAACCGACGGCGAGTTTGCCATTCACGTCCCTGATCTCTCGAAAGCGGAAAAATTTTACGGCGGTGTTCTCGGCTTCAAATTAGTCAGCCGGGAACGTGCCCAACTCGTATTTGATACGGGCATCGTCAAGTTATATGTAAACAAAGATGACAGGATAACTCCTTTCATTCCTGCCCTCGCCGTGCCACGGTACGATGAGGCAAAGGCCCATCTAATTGAAAACGGATGCTCGATACTGAAAGAGTTTGAAGGCGGGAAAGCGCTTTACTTTGCTGACCCATTCGGGATCACGATCGATATCGTCGAGAAGAAAAAATGATAAGTGGCCGGCCGGCAATAAGTCCGCGATTCCGTATGCGGGGAGACTGAATGAGAAGCGGCTACGGGAGAGACGAATTAAATTTCTTTCTCCTGTTGCGGATATAGTCGACGAAGATATACTCGCCCAGTTTGTTGAGTGAAGAGTAATACGCCCGCCCCTTGTTCGCGCGTGTCAATTCTTCGACGAAGTTGATCAGGTACGGATCTTTCGCGACCATGAATGTGCTGATAACCACTTTTTCCCTGCGGCACGCGACCGCTTCGTCAAGGGTCTTGTTGACAATCCGCGGATCGAGCCCGAACGAATTCCTGTAGAGTCTCCCCGTGTCGTCGAATATTGCCGACGGCTTTCCGTCCGTCACGAGAAAAATCTGCTTGTTGACGTTCCCCTTCCTCCTGAGGATGCTCCGTGCAAGCCGGAGGGCGGCGAGCGTGTTCGTGTGGTACGGTCCGACAGTGACGAACGGCAGCTCCGCAAGAGTGATCTCCTTTGCCTCATCGCCGAACGCAACGATATTGAGATGGTCCTTCGGGAACTTCGTTCGAATGAGCTCCGCCAGAGCCAGCGACACTTGCTTAGCCGGTGTAATGCGGTCTTCACCGTACAAAATCATCGAATGGCTTATATCAATCAGGACGACCGTAGCACAATTCGTCATATGCTCGGTCTCGTAGATTTCTATGTCGTCTTCTTCGAGCCTGAAGTTCTCAATTGAATCATGTTTGAGAGCGTTGGTCAGAGTGGATGTCAGATCGATATTTGTCGGGACATCGCCGAAAGCGTATTTCTTTGTCTCGCTGAGACGATCGACTCCCTGGCCCGTATGCGGAGATTCGTGTGAACCCTCGGGGCTCTTCTTCAAATTGGTGAACACTTCACGCAGCGCATCCTCCCGGATCCTCTGCACACCTTTCGACGTAAGAATCACTACATCCTTTGCGTCTTCGACGTAACCGAGCTCTTTCAATTTGTCGATGAAATCCTCGAGACTCATTTCCGAGTCGAACAGCTGATACTCCTGACCGAGCTGACGCATCCAATCGAGTGCCTCTTCGGCATCACCGCTGGTCTGAAGAAGGAGGTAGCTGAACAGCGACAGCATGTTCTGCAGTCGCTGCTCGTCGGTCATCGAATGCTCGTTCCATTCCGAATACCTGAATCTCATCTCAAACCTCTTCCGTCTGAGTTATCTTTCCGTATTGCTGCGATTCTTTGTGATCTGTCGTCGTTTCTCACTTTTCGGAAAGCATCATTTGAACGTATCGGTTTTCGTTTCTCTCTTTCTTCAGCGTGCTGTCCGGGCCGTGTCCCGGAAAAATCCTGACGTTATCCGGTAGAAGAAATATTTTATTGAGAATGCTTCTTGACATTTCATCGTACGAGCCGGATGGAAGATCCGCACGCCCGACCGAGCCGGAAAAAAGCGTGTCACCCGTGAATAGTATTTCCTCACCCTGATTGTAAAGGCAAACTGATCCCGCCGAGTGCCCGGGGGTGTGGATTATCGAGAATTCGATATTGCCCGCGCGTATGTTCATTCCGTCCTCAAGCGGGATATCGACACTGACCGGCTCGATGTACTCCGGCGGAGTTATGATCATGCCGTTCGGATCCCGCATCATCCAGTCATCGGCATTATGTGCGCACACCAGCGCGCCGGTGATGGCCTTGAGCTTGTGCATGTCCCCGATGTGATCCCAGTGACCATGCGTCGCGACAATGTATCGTACTTTAAGGGCAAGTCTATCTACACTCTCATAAATCCTGTCGGCACACCACATGGGAACATCAATTACCATTCCTTCCCGCGATTCCGGATCATAGACAAGATATCCGATCGTCCAGATGGGACCGTCTTCAAATTTCTCGATGAGCAACTTCAGTCTTCCTCGTATCTTCCTTTCGGCGGAAAGATGCTCCCGACGAGATCCTTGTACGATATAACGTTGTCCGCGTCGTCTTTCGCGATGCGCGAGAACTGGTGGAGTCCATCCAGCACAAACTCCATCGAAGTGGCAAGCTCGTATTTGTTCGATTCCTCCACCTTCATGTGTTTCTTGGCGACCTCTTTGAGGTTCGAGACTTTACTTAGTTCGGCGTAATACTCATCGAACGGCATATCGTCGGCTACTTCAATCTTGTTTCCAGATTCAAACCACGAAATTATTTGAGTATACTCGTCGTCGCGTTTTTTCGGTTCTTCTCCGGCGGTGTTCCTCATTTTTTTCTGAAGGGGATCGGGAAAATATTTCTTGAATGTTTCTCTAACCGCCTTGCCGATAAGTGCGCGGCTTACCTTGACCGAGCCTTCCTGCTCGCCCTCGAACACCAGCTCCAGTTTTCCCGTCATGCCGGGGAGCACCTGGTGGAGGTCGCATATGCGCGGAACGATTTGCTTTTCCCTGTTTATGATTGCGCGGCGCTCGGCGCTGCTGATAAGGTTCTCCATGACTGAAATTGTCATTCTGACGCTCACGCCGCTCTTCTGGTCCACGAACTCGCTTCCTCTCGCCTGGAAAGCGATTTCCTCGACAACCTCTTTGATGTAATGCGGCATGATCAATTCTCGCCCGCTGTCGCGAGAGAACCACGCTTCCTGCTCGGTTATTTTCATCGCCTCGTCTATCGACCGCGGGTAGTGGGTGAGTATTTGGGAATCAATACGGTCTTTGAGAGGGGTGATTATGTTTCCGCGATTCGTGTAATCTTCCGGATTCGCGGTGAAAACCATCATCACGTCCAGCGGAATCCTGACATTGAACCCGCGAATCTGAATATCTTTTTCCTGCATGATGTTGAATAACCCAACCTGGATGCGCGGTTGAAGGTCGGGCAATTCGTTAATTGTAAATATTCCCCGGTTTGTTCTTGGGATTATCCCGAAATGGATTGCGCCTTCATGCGAGTAATGGAGTTTCTGCACTGCAGCCTTTATAGGATCGATGTCGCCGATGAGATCCGCGATCGTCACGTCAGGTGTTGCGAGTTTCTCGCCGTAACGCTGCTCGGGCCTCAGCCAGTCCAGCTCGACATCGTCGCCCCGTTCTGCGACCAGGTCTGTGCAACGTTTACAAACAGGATTGAACGGGCTATCGTTGATCTCACATCCCCTGATTACGGGCACCTGCTCATCGAGAAGACCGATTAGGCTCCGTGCAATCCTCGTCTTCGCCTGCCCGCGCAAGCCGAGGAGTATGATGTCGTGCTTCGCGAGAATCGCGTTGACAATGGAAGGGATTACAGTCTTGTCGTATCCGATGATTCCCGGGAAAAGCGACTCCCCCTTGTCGAGTCTCGCGATAAGGTTCCTCCTCATCTCCTCTTTAACGGAGAGAACTTTGTAACCGCTCTTCCTCAGCTCGCCAATGGAATGGGCAACCTGTTTCATTACTTCCCTTTCATCTCTCATGTGAATTTATTTCTGACTTCGGGAAAATGCAATCACGCATGTCTGTTCCCTCTCTGGGCGTATCCTCTCATAATACCTGGACCGCGCGATTCACTCGGCTTGAACTTCCGCTGTCGTTCCGATTGAATGTACTCCGACAAATCCATAATTTCTATTGATGGCGGCAAAAAAGATTCTTGTGATAAGGCTGAGCTCAGCGGGAGACATAATCCTGACTTCCCCGCTATTGAAAATCCTGAAGGAAAGAGAACCGCTCTCCGAAATCCATTTCGTCGTAAAAGCACGTTATGCCGACCTCATATTTCATAATCCTAACGTAAACGAGGTGCATTTAGTTCAGAACGACTCGGGCATTCACGCACTCGAGGATATCCGGCGTTTGTTCGTGCGTGAGAAATTCGATTTGACTCTCGACCTTCAGAATAACTTCAGGAGCATCTACCTGCGGAGGGGCACCTCCGGCGAAATAAGGGTCATCAGGAAGGAAGTCGTGAAAAGAGCGGTGCTTGTCCGGACAAAGTTGAATTTGTTTTCACATGTGCGTTCTGTCGCTCTAAAGTATGCACAAACTTTTGACGGATCGATTTCGAGCGTGGGGTGCCCGGAATTGTTTCTGCCGCCTGATGTCATTAAAGAAACCGATTCGATATGGAACAAAGAGGGTGACAAAAGCCGGCCCGTGATAATTCTCTGTCCGGGTGCCAGGCACTACACCAAGAGATGGCCGGTCGAGTACTGGTGCCAGCTTGCGGGGACTCTCATGTCAAAATATCAGCTGGTCCTCCTCGGTGGAGACGAAGACGTTTCGACTTGCCGTCAGATCCGGGAGGCGAGTGGAGCCCTCGACTTCTCGGGCAAACTATCGCTCGTCGAGAGTGCGGCGATGCTCAGGCACGCGTTCGTGGTTGTCACAAACGACTCATTCCTCATGCATGCCGCAGACGCGCTCAGGAAGAATCTCATCGCGCTCTTCGGATCAAGCGTGCATGAATTCGGATTCTACCCCTGCGGCTCGAACGCTAAGGTCCTTGAGATGAGCGACCTCGAATGCAGACCCTGCTCACATGTGGGACGCGAGTCATGTCCCAAGGGACATTTCAATTGCATGCGCGGATTGACTCCCGAAATTGTCTCGCAGGCGATTTCGGATTTTGAGCGATGCTGAGGGCGTGTCCCAAGAATCCGCGTACTGTCGGCCTCCGTCGCCGTCCCCCGCGCTCAGACGGAGCCGCACACGTTTGCAGACTGACTTTATTTCACCGAATCAATTAAGAACTATGCCGGTGAGGATCTTCAGCGCTAGTAGATACCTCTCACTTGTCCCGCGGATTATCTCCTCCGTGAGATTTGGCGCCGGCGGCTTCTTGTTCCATTTGAGGGCAAGTAGATAGTCTCTTACGAATTGCTTGTCGAAGCTGGCCTGGGCCTTTCCCACTTCATATTTCGATCTGTCCCAGAAGCGCGACGAATCTGGTGTCAGAAGTTCATCGATCAGGATAAGCTCACCCTTTTCATCGATTCCAAACTCCAGCTTCGTGTCGGCGATGATAATCCCCTTGCTCTCGGCGTAAGCGGCCGCGGAATTATAAACCTCGATGGAGTAGCGTCTGACTTTCTCTGCCATTTCGGCGCCGATTAATTTAGCGGCATTCTCGAA
This sequence comes from Candidatus Kryptoniota bacterium, assembly GCA_036567965.1. NCBI lineage: Bacteria > Pseudomonadati > Candidatus Kryptoniota > Candidatus Kryptoniota bacterium. The sequence goes on along the minus strand of DATCTN010000021.1, from coordinate 135,359 downwards.
AGTAATGTTCTCGTCATGCACTCCCATTTCCGCTTTAGTGGACGGAGTAAAGATCGGCTCGGGGAGTTTTTCAGATTCCTGCAGCCCTCTCGGCAGAGATATTCCGCAGATAGATTTTGTCTGTCGATAGTCGTTCCAGCCGGAACCGCTCAAGAAACCGCGGACAATACATTCGATCGGAAGCGGATTGGTCTTCTTGACGATCATGCTTCGTCCCGCAAGTTCGTGGGCGTAGGGTTTGCATTCATGTGGATAGTGGTTCACATCAGTCGCGACTACGTGGTTGCCTATTATGTTTTTCGTGTGATCGAACCAGAAGTTGGAAATCTGGTTGAGCACTTTGCCTTTATGCGGGATGCCGGTTGGCAATACGACGTCAAACGCGCTGATCCTGTCGGTCGCCACAAGGAGCAGGTGATCTTTTACCTCGTAAACGTCGCGAACTTTGCCGCGGCGGAATAGTTTTAAGTCCTTGTATGCGGTGTAAGATAATACGGTTTCCATTTCCTTCTCCGACTTTCAGTTGGACTTCATTGTTTGCGCCGTTGAGGCGCACCCAACCAAGCAACTTGCTAACATATAAAATTATATACTTGGAACGTTTTTTCCGAATTTCGGAGGACTATATTTTAAAAAACCGCCCTTGCGTCGCCGATTGCTTCCTCTTGCACGCAGTATGAGAATCTCCAGCCTGACTTCTGTCAATCCGTGTCGTATTGAATCAATGAATACACGTCCTTGAATGTAATGGCGGTCCGCCCGCCGAGCGGCGTGAGTTCGATGAGAAAACAAATTCCCTCCACTTTGCCCTGGAGTCTCTCTACTAGCTTGCACGCGGCGGCCACTGTACCGCCTGTAGCAAGGAGATCATCGTGAATCAGCACCTTCTCCCCAGGCTTGATCGCGTCCTTGTGAATTTCCATCGAGTCGGTGCCATACTCAAGTTTGTATTCCTGACGTATCACTTCACCCGGCAGCTTCCCGGGTTTACGGATAGGGACAAAACCTGCTCCAAGTCTGTAGGCGAGGACGCTGCCGAATATGAAGCCCCGCGATTCGACGGAGACAACTTTATCGATACGTTTGTCTTTGTATCGGCTGTAAAAAGATTCAACAACGTATTCAAAAGCCTCTTTGTCCTTCAGTAAGGTTGTAATGTCCCGAAACATTATCCCTTTTTTGGGAAAATCCGGGATGGTTCTGATTTTGCTTTTGATGTCCACTATTCCCACCTCGGTTTTTCTTTCTTCAAAAACGAATTGACTCCCTTCTGGAAGTCATCTGTTGCGCGAGCAACGACATTCATCTTGGTGCTGAAGCGCAGAGCTTCGTTAAGATTCAATTCCCTGACACGCGAGAGTATTTCCTTCGTAAGGGCGACAGCCTTTGAGCTCGTTCCGGACACGAAATCACCGAAGAAAGTCTCGGTAATTCGGTCGAGATCCCGGTCAGGTATCGCGTCCGAAGTGATTCCGATTTTGACCGCTTCCGCACAATCGATAATATCGCCGGTCAATACGAGTCTGCGGACATCAGATTCCCTGAGCTTTCTCAAAGCGAAGTTTAGAACGATGGCCGGGACAAACCCAATTTTTACTTCCGTGAAACCGAATCGTGCGGTATCCGATGCCATTACGAGGTCACACGCGAGGACGATTCCGAATGCTCCGGCCAGCGCGGGTCCACGAACAATAGCGCATGTCAGCTTCTTGCTTTTGTAAATGTTGAGAAGAAGATCTTTCAGCGCGGAAGATTCCTGGAAATTTGAGGGCGGCGTATTCCTCGAAAGTCTCAACAGGTATTCCAGGTCCGCACCGGCCGAGAATGAACTCCCTTCGCCTCGAATTGCGATCACGCGCACCTTACGGTCTGACTCCGCTTCTGCAAGAAACTCGGTCATTTCGCGGATGGCCTCGTCGTCCAGCGCGTTGCGCTTTTCGGGACGCGACATCGTCAGATAGGCGACTTTCCCTTTGACTTCGTAGCCTATTCTCTGTCCCATCTTTATCCCCTCTCCGAAAATTCGACAAAGGCTTTCCGTTTTCCCCGTTCTGTCATAAGGAGGAAACAGCTCATGATATTTCGCCAATATTGAATGATGTCATCACAAACACATCTAAGGAAAAAGAGAAACATCTCATTTCAAATATGATGAAGAGAATCGAAACATCAAATCGGTTTGTAATAGAGGGGGAACGGTTCGATTTCTAACTATAGACGATGAAATCCGACGGAGCCGACGCTGTCGCACGTGATGAGGGCGCTTATTCGAATTGCAGGTGTCGGTTGATAATGAGTCGTTACCGTTCAGGACTCCCTTCATGGTGCATCAGACAAATTGATTTTAATTTTCCGGTGGAATATTTTAAAAAAGGATGAATGAACCTAACCTCCGGAGAATCGACCACGAAGTTGCGTTATTCAACGGAGTGGCACCCTGATCAAGCAGGACAGACTTAATCCCCGATGAGAATACTTCTGGTTGAAGACGAAAAGAAGGTAGCTTCTTTCATAAAGAAAGGGTTGGAGGAACAGGCCTACGCCGTCGACGTTGCTCACGACGGCCTGGAAGGCGAGTCGCTGGTTTCACAGGCAGATTATGACACTATCATCCTTGACATTCTCCTTCCGAAGCAGGACGGCATCACAACTTGCAGGAAGATCAGGCAAAGGAAGATCGACACGCCTATCCTGATGCTCACAGCATTAGGGGACACGGACGCAAAGGTTCGCGGACTGGATTCTGGCGCAGACGATTACCTGACGAAGCCGTTCCACTTCGAGGAGCTTCTTGCTCGTGTCCGGGCATTGCTGAGGAGAAAGAACCAGGACAAGTCGACGATTCTGCGGGTCGACGGGCTCACGCTCGACCCCGTCACTCGCAGAGTAGAACGCGACGGAAAGCAGATTCGTCTCACCATGAGAGAGTTCGCTCTCCTCGAATACCTCATGCGCAACAGCGGAAGGATCCTCTCTCGCACGCAGATCGCCCAGCATGTCTGGAATGTAAGCTTCGATATGGAATCAAACGTGATCGATGTATACGTAAAACTTCTCAGGCAAAAAGTGGACAAGGAGTTCAATCAGCAGCTTATACACACCATCGTGGGTGTCGGATACAACCTGAAGGCAGAAGATGAGAACGATTAGATCGAAGATAACGCTTCTTTACGTCTTGATCTTCGGTTTTACCCTGTCAATTTTCTCGGCAGCGTTGTACCTACTTTATGCAAGACAGAGCGCGCAGAATTTTGACTTGAACCTGAGCAACGATGCGCTCGCGATCGTGGATTTTGTAAAAGGTGACGGGCTGCTAGAGCAAGAGATAATCTCGAATTTGCTCCAGAGACCGGTCACGAGAGATTTCGGGACAAACCGATATGTACAGGTCATCTCGATTTCCGGAAACATTATCATCAAGTCCTCAAACCTCAAGCAGTCAACGCTCCCGGTCAGTATTCAGGTCTTGAATCTCGCGCTGAGTCAGCATCAGGTGTTTGAGACTCTCGACAAGAAATTTACGAAGGAACTTATCGGTTCCGGTAATCTGCGACTTGTGACGTATCCTGTGTTTGACAACGGGATACCCCGGTATCTTGTCCAGGTCGCTTCGAGCACCCAGCCGCTCGATGAGAGTCTTCTGGGATTGAGGATTTTGCTTTTCATCGCGGTCCCTCTGACGATTCTCGCGGCGGCACTCGGCGGTTTCTACATCGCGAAGAAAGCCTTCGACCCGATCGACAGAATCATCAGGACGGCTCAATCGATTTCGGCCGAACATCTCGACAAGAGACTCGAGGCAGGAAACGTCGACGATGAAGTGACCCGGCTTTCGAGAACCTTGAATGAAATGATAGACAGGATAGAGGGCGGATTCAAAATTCAAAAGCAATTTACCACGGACGCATCTCATGAGCTCAGGACCCCTCTGACGATTCTCCTCGGGGAAATTGAAGTCGCGCTGAAGAACCCGCGTACGCCGGAAGAGTACCAGGCGATATTGAGAAGCTCGGTCGAAGAAATAAGGCGAATCACCAACATTGTGGATGAGCTGTTAACGATTGCGCGGCTGGAGGGAGGACAGCTCCAACTGGCGATGAAGCCGTTGAGACTCGATGAACTCCTTCTTGACGCTGTTTCCAGGACATCGGCCTACGCATCTCAGCGATCGATCACAATAAATTTCGAGATCAGTACGGGATCTTCCGGAGAAGGTGAGGAGATTTTCGTGAACGGCGATCGCGACAAGCTCCTCAGCGTATTCATCAACCTTCTTGACAATGCGATCAAATATTCGCACGATAACAGCATGATAAGAGTTGTGGAGACTCTCGAGGAGAACCACGCCATCATAAAGATCGTCGACAGCGGAATCGGGATATCAGAGGAGGACCTGCCTCATGTATTCGATAGATTCTACAGGGCCGACAAATCACGGAGTGCCGAAGGGACGAGACGCGGTTCAGGCCTGGGGCTTTCAATTTCAAGATCGCTGATCGAAGCGCACGGGGGAAAAATGACGATACAGAGCCACGCTGGCGGGGGGACGGCGGTTGCAGTGAGTATGAGTGTCCTTCGCAACAATGAGCTCACTGAGAATCAGCGTGCGGACTCGTTCACGTGATATTTCTTCAAATCCGGGATAATGTCTTCATTCAAGGGCAATAAAAAAAGCGGCTCGCGCCGCTTCTGACAACCGCTGAAAATGATCCGCCGTTACACTTCCATGATTTCTTTTTCTTTCATCGCGAGGATGTCGTCCACCTGCTTGATGTACTTGTCGGTCAGTTTTTGAACCTCGGTCTCGCCCCGCTTCCTCTCATCTTCGGAGACGTGTTCATCCTTTTCTGCCTTCTTCAAATGTTCGTTCGAATCGCGTCGAATGTTCCTGATCGTTATACGCCCGTCCTCCGAAAACTTTTTTGCCACCTTCACAAGCTCCTTGCGTCTCTCTTCGGTCAACGGCGGCACCGGAAGACGCACTACTGTCCCGTCGTTCTGGGGAGTGAGTCCGATATTCGCGGCAAGGATCGCCTTCTCGATTTCGTGTGTCATGGATTTGTCCCAGGGCTGGACTGTTATCAGGTGGACGTCAGGAGTGCTTACTGTAGCGGTCTGCGCTATCGGCAGCTTCTGACCGTAGTAGTCTATCCGGATGTCGTCCAGAAGCGCCACGGTAGCTTTGCCCGATCTTAACTTCGCGAGCTCTTGCCGGGTGAATTCTACAGCTTTTTTCATTTTGTCTTCAGACTCGTGAATGATCTTATCTAACATAAAATCCTCCGAAATGATGAATAATGATTCAGACCTCGCGGACGATTGAGCCTATGCTTCCGCCTGTGACAAGCTTCTTCAAATTCCCGGGTATGGTCATGTTGAACACCACGATCGGAAGTTTGTTCTCTCTGCATAGTGTGATTGCCGTGAGATCCATTACCTTCAGATCCTTCTGAAGCACGTCCATATAGGAGATTTCAGAAAACCTTATCGCCTTCGGATTCTTCTCGGGATCGGAGTCGAAAACTCCGTCGACTCTCGTCCCTTTGATTATCACGTCTGCTCCGATCTCGACAGCACGAAGAGCTGCGGCTGTATCCGTCGTGAAGTACGGATTTCCAGTACCGGCGCCGAATATCACCACTCTTCCCTTCTCAAGATGCCGAATGGCGCGCCTGCGAATGAATGGCTCAGCGATTTGTTCCATTACGATCGCGCTCATCAAGCGTGTGTAGATTCCCTTTTTCTCAAGGGCATTCTGAAGCGCGAGAGAATTTACAACGGTTGCGAGCATTCCCATCTGGTCGCCCACAACTTTATCGACACCGTCGGCTGCCGCGGCGATTCCTCGATAGATGTTGCCGCCGCCAATCACAATTCCTACTTCCACACCGAGAGCGTGCACGCCGGAAACTTCATCCGCAAAGCGACCCAGTACCTCCGGGTCGATGCCGTATCCCTTCTCGCCCATTAGGGATTCACCGCTCAGCTTAAGCAGTATTCGCCGATATTTCAGGTCCACGCTCGCTCCTTTTTCAATTCTAATGAAATAATAATTACAAAAAAAGCTGCACTTTAAAGGAGGATAAGTGCAGCTTTCATAGCTGTTGCTGTCAATCCTTTTCGGACGACGGCTTCAAATTTAAAACCTCACTTGTTGCCATCAACACCGAGTTCAAATCTCTGAAATCTTCTTACCGAAATATTCTCACCTGTTTTCGCGGCCATGTCCGTGATCAGGTCCTTGACCATTTTCTGCGGTTCTTTGATAAACGCCTGTTCGAGGAGTACGACTTCCTGATAATACTTCTCAAGTCTTCCTTCGGCAATCTTGTCAGCGACTTCCGGGGTCTTTCCCTCGCTCGTTGCCTGATCCCGGTAATCACCGAGCTCCTTTTTCACGAGTTGCTCCGGGACTTCTTCTCTGCTGACCACCATAGGGTTCATTGCAGCAATTTGCATAGCGAGATCGCGGGCAAGCTGCCTGAACTCTTCTGTCCTCGCGACGAAATCGGTTTCGGAATTGATTTCAACCATTGCGCCGATACGGCCGCCGGCATGGATATACGATTCGATGACTCCCTGCTTTGCCTCGCGGCCGGCACGCTTTTCCGCCACCTGCGCGCCGTGGGCCCTGAGAATTTTTTTCGCCTGCTCTACGTCGCCATCCGCTTCCTGAAGAGCTTTCTTACAATCCATCATCCCCGCACCGGTGACTTCGCGGAGCGATTTTACCATTTCAGTCGTAATCTGCATTTTCAATTTCCGCTTTCTGCTTTGGCAGAGCTTCCGGCCGCGTCAGCCGACCGCTCCATCATCTCTTCAACTTTTCCATCTTTCGTGCGCTGAGTTCCCTCTATATACGCCTCAGTCAGCGCTTTCAACACGACCTCGATTGCCTTTACCGCGTCATCGTTAGATGGGATGACGTAGTCGATGGGATCCGGATCGCAGTTGGTATCAACCATCGCGAAGATGGGAATACCCAGTCGTTCTGCTTCTTTGACTGCAATATGTTCTTTCTTTATGTCGACGACAAAGATCGCGCCAGGGAGTTTGTTCATATCCCTGACACCCGATAACGTCCTTTCGAGTTTTTCTTTTTCTCTTTTGAGATGAAGGCCTTCTTTCTTAGTCAGGCTATCGATCGTATTGTCCGTCTCCATCTTTTCAATATGCTGCAATCGCCGCACGCTTTTGCGGATCGTGCTGAAATTCGTCAGCATACCTCCGAGCCATCGCTCCGTGACGTAATGGACGCCGGCTCGTTCTGCCTGCTGCTTGATTATGTCGCGCGCCTGTTTCTTTGTCCCCACCAGCAGGACTTTCTTTCCTTCTGCGGCAAGGTTCGCAACCGCTTCGCATGCATCGTCGATCAATCGCTGCGTCTGGCGGAGATCGATGATGTGGATGCCGTTACGCTCCATGAAAATGTATGGCTTCATTTTGGGATCCCAGCGGCGGGTCAGGTGTCCGAAATGGGCGCCCGATGAGAGAAGTGCTTCGATCGACACTCTAGACATTGTAGCTCCTTTGGTTTAATTCTTCTACCTCCGTCTTTTCCCCGCGGAATGGCGCCGACGGCGCCACACCACCGCGCGAATCGGGAGGTATGCTCTTTTGTTTTACTTGATTAACGCTTGGTCCACTGGAAGCGTTTGCGCGCTTTCTTGCGACCGTACTTCTTTCGCTCGACCATCCGGGGATCGCGCGTCAACACTCCTGCCGCACGCAGTCTCGGACGCAACTCTTCGCCTTCCTTCAGGAGTGCCCTCGCAATTGCAAGCTTCATTGCACCTGCCTGACCTGAAAGTCCTCCGCCTGCTACTATGGCGAACACATCATACTTTCCTTGTGACTCTGTCGCCTCGAAGGCCTTGAAGAGCTCGTTCTGAACAGACACGACCGGGAAATACTCGAAGTGAGGTTGGTTGTTCACAAATATCTTTCCCGACCCGGGAACCAGACGAACTCTGGCGGTCGAGGTCTTCCTTCTTCCAACTGCAGCCAGCTTGATTTGAACTGATGCCATTAAATCTCCTGATTATATCTCTAGCGTGGTAGGCTTCTGCGCCGAGTGCGGGTGTTCCGGACCGGAGTAGACTTTAAGTTTCGTAAACAATTGGGCTCCCAACCGGTTCTTTGGAAGCATCCCTTTCACCGCGTGCTCGATTACCGTCTCGGGTTTTCTCTGGATTAGTTCTTTATAACTGACATAAGTCGCGCCACCGGGGTATCCGGTATAATGGAAATAAACCTTTGTCTCGGATTTCTTCCCGCTCACTCTAACTTTTCCCGCGTTCACTACAACAACAAAATCCCCGGTGTCGTTGTGAGGAGTGAACCTGGATTTCGTTTTACCTCTCAGGAGCGACGCTATTTTTGTGGCCAGGCGCCCCAGAGTCTTTCCGTTCGCGTCGACAACGTACCACTTCTGCTCGACATCTTCTCTCTTGAAGCTCTTCGTTTTGTACTCAGCGGACAATTTTCTTTCTCCAACTTTTGACTTTTAATATAACAAAGTGGCGCAATTCAGTCAAGGTAACCCCAAAGCAGGTAGCGACTCACTTTCATAGGCTTCAGTCACCCCGTATGAGTGCCCCGTCAGGTAGCCCGGCAATCTCGCCGGTCCACGTAGATCAAGAGCAACGGAAATTTCAGGTTTTGTTTTTTCCGACGCACTTTTAAACATAAATTGATGAAAAAGGACGGTTATGGCGAAATGGTCTTGGAGAGGAAGGGTTCTGAGCAACACGCCGTCGCATACCGAGGCGTTACATATCCCCGGCGGAAACATAATCAGAGAGTTAGTGTTCGGTGCGAACGACGGCCTCGTGGCGGCGTTCGCGGTAGCTTCAGGAGTGAACGGCGCCGGCGTGAAGAGCAGTGTGATTCTTGTGGCAGGACTAGCCGAGCTTATCGGAGGTACAATATCGATGGCGCTCGGAGCATACCTCTCGACCAAATCACAAATAGAATATTATAAAGGTGAAATGAGCCGCGAAGGATATGAGGTCGATAAATTTCCCGATATTGAACGCGAAGAGATAAGGGAAATATACAGTGCAAAAGGATTCAAAGACGAAATGCTGGAGAAGATTGTTTCGCATATCACATCCGACAAGAAAAGATGGGTAGATATTATGATGCGGGAAGAGTTGGGCCTCTCTATGGATAATACCATTTCACCGACGAAGTCCGGGATTGCAACCGGGGGCGCGTACGCATTCGGCGCGTTGATGCCGATAATCCCTTACATGTTCATGCAGCCAGTGCCGGGTCTCACCCTGAGCATCGCGATAACTCTGAGTGTCCTTTTTGGTGTTGGTGCGGCAAAGACTGTCGTAACCGGAAAGAACTTTCTTCGCAGCGGGCTCGAAAGCATGGCAATCGGCGGACTTGCCGCGGCAGCCACCTACCTGGGCGGAAGATTATTTGCCGGGTGATTTTCTTTTTCTGATGAAGTAAACGACACTCCAAGTTCTTCGTCTGCCAAATATCCTTGCCGCGAAACCGAAACCTGCATTAAGCGCCAGGAAACCAAGACGTGAGAGAAGTTTCAAGTTCATGATGAACGGGCCTTCCGCGTCCACTGAGTCCGGGTCGATGATCTTCAATATCTCGGCGTACCGGTGGTAGATCCATTCAGAAGTCGGCGCAACCCTTCCGGAAAAATCCGTCCCTCCGATCAGTATCAGAACTCCATCGTATCGTCGCGAACAAACTTCATAAGTCTGTTCAAATAAATTTGGATCGCTTGAATATCGCGCGTATTGGTCAGACTGCAACCGAGCATGAATATCGCGTCGAATGACCGATCGTTGATCGGCATGTCAGCCGCATCACCGACAAAGAAGAGAGACGCAGGGTATTTCTCACGCCCCCGCAGAATGCCGACCCGACTGATGTCCAGACCGACAGATTGAAATCCGAGTCGACGCATCTGTTCCGTATAAAATCCCACTGCGCAACCGACATCAAGAACCGACGAGCCAGCCCTCACTCGCGCTTTCCTGAGAAGTACAGTCAGGAACTTACGGGTTGTCTTATTATGGTAGTAGACAAATTCCGATTTCTCATGGAACCTGTCATAACAATCACGCAGCTCGTTCTTAGTGATGACATTCGAGAGGAGGTTGTCGTCTCCGAATCTGTAAACCTTGTCGTCCCTTTCCTGGCTCATTCCAATCCCCCAATGCAAACAGCCACCGTCAAGTGCCGAATATCCGGTCCCCGGCGTCTCCTAGTCCGGGAAGGATGTATCCGTTTTTGTTTAACTCACGGTCGAGCACGGCCGCATAAATTCGTACTTCCGGATGATTCTTCTCGAGCAATCTCACTCCCTCCGGTGCCGCGACAACACAATTCAGCCTGATGTCGTTGGCTTCACGCTCTTTTAGATATTTGACCGCCTCCGAGGCGCTTCCTCCTGTCGCCAACATCGGATCGATCAGGATCACTTTGCTGCCCGAAAGATTCGGGGGGAACTTGGCATAGTAGTCCACCGGTTTCAGCGTCGTCTCGTCGCGATAAAGTCCGATGTGGCCGACCTTCGCGTTAGGAATGAAACTGAGATAGGCTTCAAGCATACCGAGACCGGCCCGAAGAACCGGCACCAGTATCACCTGATCTGATATCAAATGCCCGGTCGTCCTTTCCAACGGAGTGTCGATTGAGTGATTGACCAGTTTAAGGTCTTTCGTCACCTCATACACCATCAGCGATGCAAGTCTTCTCAAGACTATTCTGAAATCTTCGCTTGAGGTCGACTTGTCCCTTAGAATGGTAATGTCCCGTTTTATCAACGGATGATCGATTACAGTTAGATTGCTCATGGGGTCTTTCAAAATTAGTCGTTCATTCGGTGGGAAACCAGTTCTTATTAATCACATCGAGAGTCAAGATGTAACGCTACAAATTGTTGAAACCACTTCGAAGCGAATCGGACAGCTCTTTGATCGAATTGAATGAAAAGTCCGGAACAATGCCGAAGTGCTCGCTGTAGGAGTCGTTGAACTTCCCTGTTTTCACCAGTACGCTGACAAGTCCAGCCTCTGAGGCGCCTTTTATGTCGGACTCGATGTCATCTCCAATCATCGCGAAATCTGCGGACAGCCATCGCTCGCCGGCTTCGACCCTAATATCGTGGACTGCGAGATTGAAGAATTGCCTGGACGGTTTGCCGATGATTCTCGCCTGCTTGCCCGTGGCGTATTCGAGTGCCGCGACGAATGCACCGGCGTCTATTTGTAATCCCTGTGTCCCCCTGAAAAAGCGGTTCTTCTGAAGCGCGATCAGCTCTGCTCCGCCCATCAAAAGTCCGAAAATCTTGTTCAACTCCTCGAATGTCATTGCCCCGCTGATGTCGCCGACCACAACGTAATCGGGATGAGTTTCTGACTCGCTGATTCCTTCGAACTCCTCCATAAGCTCGTCGGCGACCGCGAAATAACATTTCACACCATCGAAGCTTCGCAGAAGTTCGGCAGCGGCGGAAGACGCAGTGAAGATTTCCCCCGGCCTTGCCTCAATTCCCATCTCACTCATTTTCCTGGCGATTTGATTCCTCGATTGGATCGTAGTATTCGACACAAATCGGAAGTGTTTGCCGCCCGAGTGAAGACCATGTACAAACTCGACCGCTCCCGGCAAAGCCGCGTCGCCCACGTAGAGTGTCCCATCAAGATCGACGAGCCAGCCTTTCACTTCATCAAGATTCTTCAACTGTACCTTTCAAATTGTTTTAGTGACTTCTTACGTTCAATGTAGCATTGAGGAAATGAAAATTCACGAAAAATTGGGACTGCTGATGTCTTTCTTGAGATTTAAAGGGGAAAAAGAAGAAGCCGGGAGCTATCCACCTTCTCCCGGCTGGCAAATCTTGAGCTCTCAGGAATGCTGAACTACATTCTCACTTACTTCAATTCACCACTCGCTTACCTGTCTCCCATAGAGCGTGAGCTGGCCGGTAACATGCATGGAGCTGTCCTGGATACCGTTGGGACCCATCATCGGCTCGTGACAGAAGTAACAATTCTGAGACGATGGTCCCTGATATACAGCGCCTTCATGAATTGATGTCGATGGAGCCGGATTCGACGCTGTACCATGACATGTCCCGCAAGCATCTTGATTCATGCCCACACTTGTCCAGGTAGGTGTGAAATTATTGCCGCCCTTGAAATTGCCGTGGCAATAAGTGTTCGAACATTGCAGAGTCTGCGGATTGAAAGAAGGAACCGGGCGAATCGTCGCCATTGTGCTGTCGTAATAACGTGACCCTGGTGTGTTTGTTTGTGTGACTGCCACATTTGAAAAAACGATCAAAGCCTTTCCGGTACCGGCAGGATGAACGCCCGGAGCCGCGCTTTGTGGCACGATATGACATGAAGAGCACTGGACAGAAGAAAGAAAGTCGCTACCGGCAAGGTGCGATTGGTGCGCTCCAACTCCAGCGGCCGAGGTCAGCGTGTCGCCTGCCAGATCCGAAGGCGGCGCCGGATTAAGGTTGCTTCCGTGACACGTGTTGCAGGAGAGAGGTCCGGACGCGCCGTCATGGCATTTGTAGCACGACTTCTGCGTCATCCCCCCTTTAAGATCAGTTCCGTGGCAGGATTCACATGTGCTCAAGTCGTATTTGTTTGTCTTGATGTACTTCCCATGAAAATTCGGAGAGGTAATCAGAGTCCAGCCAGCCGGATGAATGTCGCCGGTCGATTGGACAGGCGCGAGTGCGTTATTCTGCAGTTTGCTACAAGCTCCGAATGCCGCAGCGATCAGGATAGCTAGGAAGAATCTCAAACGGTTTTTCATTGTCAGTCTCCCGGTTTGCTGCCGTGGCAGTAGCCACAGAAGCCTATACCGGGTCTTCCACCCGGATGGGCGTTGGCATCGGTGTGGCATGTGTAACAAACGGATCCAGCATCTGTGTGCCAGTTCCCTTCAACATCGTGCATGAAGAAAGCTGGATGGGTTTTCGGATCGTTTCCTCGAATGCCGTCAGGATCGTTGTGGCAGGTTATGCACGTGGGATCGGCACCCTGCGAGTCGTGACAGCTCGCGCAACTCTCGATATCTTTTCGTGCGTACTGAGCATGTCTCCCGCCTCCGCTTCCGACCCCGAAAGTGATAAAATCTCCTCCATCATGCCACACCGGTTTGATGCGCTCGCCGTTTGCCTCGGACGAGTGGCACTGCACGCAGAAGGTCCTCTCGTCATGGCATGTGTAGCAGTTGCTCTCGCGCCCCTTAGCGTCGATGGAATGCGTGAATCTATAGTCCATCGGATGGACGCGTTCCTCGGTGGTATTCTTATGAGTCGTGAGAGGCGAAAGCGAGGGTGTAGACGGTACGTAAAGCTGGCCGGGAGTCAGATCCTTCGCCATGTTGGAGGCGTCATGGCATTCCTGACAAGACGTCGACGAGTGGCAAGATTTGCAATCGTTCTGTGGTCCGCTCGCATTCACAAAGTCCTTATGCTGCGTGCGGAAATCCGGTTGGCGGTGACTCGCCGGCACAAGTTTCGTAAGATCCTTGTGGCAGTTCTCGCAGGCACCGGGCGCAGCTACGACCGCATGCTCCACTTTTTTTACATCAACATTGGTCTCTCCCTGACCGTGGCATACCGTGCAGAGCTCCATTTTCGGGAGCGCATCGGGATCTTCAGACGAGTAGGCGACTTTATCCAATCCCTGGTGACAAGTCTCGCACTTCAACTTTAGGTCGCCTGCATGCTGTTTGTGGGAGAAGTAGACTTCACTTTTCGTCTGAACAAAATCCTGATAGGTTGTTGAATCCGACGAAGTGTGACAGAATGTGCAGCTTGTCGACGATTGATCGTGGCAAGTGTAGCACGTTTCCATCGTGGGCAGAAGGAAATCGGTCTCTTTCGAGCTGGACGTCACTGCGGTATGGCAATCTGCGCATGCGACGCCGACATCATTCACATGTTTACTGTGTGAGAACTTTATGAGTTTGGAATTATCGACCGCCGGCGCGTCCTTCGAAGCAATTAGATTGGAAATTGACAGAAGCGCGACCAGCCCGACGATTCCGAACGATCTGAAACTTTTCATGTGCACCTCCATCAACGAGCACCGAGATTGTCGAAGAAGTAGTAGTTCGCCCGCAGGTATCCCCTGAAATCGTTTTTGTAAACCGGATCCTGCAGATATTGTCCTTGAACATCGAGCGATAGAAGGTTAAACGGACGATAGGAAATCCCGAGCTCGCCGGTATAGAGTCGGTTCGTCGAGGAGAGGGATTGCAGAATCTTGTAGTCAGTTGCAGACGCTGAACCGATGAGCATCACCTTGCGATCGAGGAGCGGATAAATCAGCTGAGCGCTGAGTCCGTTCAGCTGTCCCGCGAAGCCGTCGTTATGCGAGAAGTTAAGAGAAAAAAGATAGATGTTCGTCCCGATCGTGAATTGGGTTGAATTGTCGCCCGCGTAAAAAATCTTGCTTATCGAGCCGAACGCACTCATATCTCTCGTAAACATGTACGTAAGTCCCGCATCATACTCGTCTGTACCACTATGGTCGAAAACTGAAAAGATTGAGTTGAAAGGCAGCCTCGAATCACGATGGAAATATTCGACATTTGCGGAGACGCTTATTGTGGGTGAATATCTGAACGATGCTTCCGTCCTGTTGAATTCGTCAAAGTTCAAATCGTAATCGAGCCTCAGGTAACCTGACACCTGCTGGTTGTAGTAGAACATATCGCCAGACACGAACTCACTTGCTACAGATGTCGGATCAATATAAACAAGTCTGCTGTCGTCAGGAGCGTTCAGAGTATCGCGTCTGACAGCCCAGTAGCTGTCTGGTTTGAAGTTCCTGTCAACATATGCGCCTCCTACACGAAAATTGTCGAACGGCGAGTAGTAGGCTTGGGCGCCGTAAAGCAAGTTGTCCTTCGGTGAGGAGTTCAAATTAAAGTTCTCATCAGTGGGAGGCAGCGCTCCACCGAACGCGGAGACAGTAATCTTATTGTCAAGGAACTTCGCATCCGCGCTCAGCCCGTCGAATGATGACACGCCCACTCTCTGGAATGTCGGCTGCCTTCCAAGTTTCAAAGTGAGGAAGTCGCCGATGTTTCGTCCCTCGATATAGAGATTGCCCGCACGGAGCCGAGGATCGCCAGGTTGACTCGTGATGAAATCGGTTGTACCGAGGAGGTATGTATGCAACTGATAATTCCCTTGCCCAAAATTAAGCTGCAGTGCTTCAAATCCGCGCAGGCTAAGCTTGGATGCGCCGGTCGTGTCGTATTGCTGGTATGAGTAGAAAGTCGTGACGAACCTGCCGCTCAACGTCTGCGCGCGGGCAGCATCAACAGAATAAATGCCACCAAGTGCGGCGAGAGATAAGAGAAGCAGTCGGGAGATCCGGCGGATTCCCCGATTTATTCCTGGGCGGTATGATCCACTCCTTGCGTCAGTGCAGTCCAGCTGTTCGGGCCCGCCGCAACCCGATCCGTTGCATACAGGACCGGGCATACCACGCCTCCTCGGGATCGTCAGTGATGATTCCTTCACAACCCACCTTCCTTTATGGAATGAAAAGAGTTACGCCTACTGCTTCGGCGCCGGATGAGCTATCTGCGCCCACATCTTCTTGAAATCAAAAGCCTTGAAGGTCGGGCTCTTTTTGTTGTGGCAGGTATCACAAAGTTTTTCCGCGCTGCCATCGGAAGCTGAAACCAGGTTAAGACCGGCTGCGACAGCTTTCTGTCGATCCTTCATCACAGCCATTGACATATAGTCTTTTCCGGGTCCGTGGCAGGATTCGCATTGCACACCGTCGTCTTTGCTGAACTTCGGTCCAAGCATAGATGCTTCGGCGTCATATCCGGTTTCATGACATTCGACACATTCTTTCGCATCGGACGCTTTACCTTTTATTCCCTTCGCATCCGCGATCTTCTGCGCCTCAGGAGTTGAAAGCACTTTCATTGCTTCGGCGTGTTTGCTCGCTTGCCATTTCTGGAACTGCTGTCCGTTCTTCTCGGTCTGGTGGCACATCTTACAAACTTGCACGCCGACGTATTGATGCTTGGTATCAGCTGCATAAGAAACGACCGACATCAGGAACATCGACATGATTACGAGTTTAAGGGTTCGCATAGCGCTAACTCCATTTTGTTAAGGTATTTATGTCTATAGATTTTCCTAAAGTTGCAACACAATTTCGTATAACGCAATCGGTGGAAATTAAATATGAACTGTTAATCAGACGCGCAGGATTCGCAGAAGACTCTCGTGGGCTCTTTCTCGAGTTCCTCGATGCCGATGAAAGCGGAGCACCGCATACAGAATCCGAAAGAGCCGCTGTGCAGTCGGTCCACTGCGAGCTCAAGTTCCTTGAACTCGGTCTCGCATTTCCTCGCAATCTCACATCTATAATCGGGTTCCCTTTCACATCGCTTGTTCTCCATGTCGCAAACGCTGCAAATATACTTTTCTCCACTCTCCAAATCTACAAGTTCAGACGGGTTCGCATACATCAATTCCAGAACACGGCTGATTCTCTTTTTGAGGGCAGACTCGAAATGGAGCCTTAGCTTGTCGCTAATTGCTGACGTCTGCTTCATCATCTCTCCTTTGGAGTGTTCCATTTTCCACAATTATGTCTTCGGAAACCTCGCTCTCAATCTTCAATCTCTCGAGCTCAAGGGGATGCTCTTCCAGCATTTCCTCTTCAGTGATGGTACCGAATAACCACGAGAGGTTCATGGGGTAAACATCAGGATTGAAAATAACGAAATACATATGCCACGCGACGATCGCGAGCGAAGCGAGGATGGCTTCGTAGTAATGAATGAGTGTCGCCGCGTCCAGACCGAGTTTCGTGAAGATACCGAGAGAAACATTATCGAACCAGAGGATCAGTCCGGTAGCTACCATCACAACCGTTCCCCAAACGAGTGCCCAATACTCAGCCTTCTCAATATAGCTGAACCGATCGAAGCGTGGCTTCTCCTTCCCGACGCCCAGATAATATTTCACGATCTGGGCGACATCCCTCGCGTCTTTCAGCTTCGGAACCATATTGCGAATAAACAACCGTCCTTCCTGCGTAAAAGATATATAAAATACATGAAAAAATGCAGTGGCGATAAGCACGATTGCACTGATCCTGTGCAGAAGACTGCGAAGTTCAATAACTCTTTCACCGCCGCCGCCAATATCGCGAATCATTCTCACCCACCATGAGTCAGGGAATTTCAGCATAAAGCCTGTGAACACGAGAAGAGTGAAACTTATGAGTAGCGCCCAATGCTGCATGCGCTCGCTTCGGTTCATCCTCAAGTAGAGTTTCGAACCGATTCGTTCATGATCTGCGGGATTCCTTCGCTCTTTGAGCTTCCTCTTTGATTTCTTGAAGAAATCGAATGTATTGTGGATCACCATCAGACCAATGATTCCGAAAATGAGAACCGCGTAAACTTGAGAAATCCAGTAAAGAAGCGGATCTTTCTTCGATTCGGGAAGAGTATGCACGGCCGCAGCCGCGAATTGTGCATCAGCTCCGGGATGACACTTGCCGCAAGTCGCTGCAAGGTTAGCCTTGTTTATCGGCGACGCGGGATCAGATGAAGGCCTGATATCATGTGCACCATGACAGCTGGCGCAGTTGGCAACAGTCGTAAGTCCGCCGGTCGTCGCCAGTCCATGGTAACTATCCATGTAACTCCCCACTGCATGACTGGGAAGTCCGTAACGCTGCGTCAGGTCCAGCGAGCCGTGACAGTTTGAACAAACCTGTACCACGTTACCGCCCGAGACACTCGACTGAGGATTGCTCTGTGCAAGTATCTGATGATCTCCATGGCAGTCAGTGCATACGGGCGCTCCGCTATTTCCTTCCGCCATCGCTTTGCCGTGGATACCTGCAAAGTACTTAGACCCTACGTTCTCATGACATCCTTTCTGGCCGCAGGTTGACGGAATATTGTTCCTGAAAACTTTTGAATTAGGATCGCCCGCCGGGAGCATGTCATGTGCGCCGTGACAGTCACTGCAGGTTGCGGCTTTCAAATTCCCTTTCGACAGTGCCTGAAGGTGAACGCTGTACTTGATACTCTGAAGGAATGCCGGAGATACTCCCACCAACTTAAGAACAGCATTGTTACCCAGGTGACAGTCGAGACAGATTTTTGGTTCATTTGCACGACTAACCGGCGAATTCGCGTCGGAAATCGAGTTAATGCTGTGCTCGTTGTGACAGTCCGTGCAGACAGGCGCTAGTGCCAGACCCGCAACAAAAGCCTTTCCGTGAGAGGAGTTGAGATAGTGCGTCTTCACATCTGCATGGCATCTCCCGCAAGTCGAGACAATATTAGATCTGGATACAGGAGATTGAGGATCATTTGCCGGCCTGATTAGGTGCGATCCATGACAGTCGACGCATGTGGCTCCCTTGCCAATCTTGCCAAGCGACTCAACGTGTATACTGTGCTGGTAAGACTGGACCAGGCTGGTAAGGTCCTGACCATTGTGCGAGTTTACGCCACGGAAAAGTTCCTTATCAGTATGACATCTGAAACACGCATTTCGCGAAATAGAGAGTCTTGATACGGTGGCATCGTGAGGTGAATGGCATGTTGTGCAAGAAAGAGTTCCCTTCTCAAAAACTCCTTCATGAATTCCTCCCTTTAATTCTTCTCTCTCTTCTTTATGACATCGGGAGCAGAGCGTGTCGCTCGTTAATCCTTTTAACGCGACTGAGATTCTGACATCGTGCGCCTTCTGGTGACAGGTCTCGCAGCCCGGAACTGGTTTTCCCGAAGTAACAATCGCATGCGGCGAACTTAAGAACTTTCTTTCAGCGGGATGACATGACAAGCAAGTCGAGCTGGAAGAGAGATTCTTTGCGGGTTGAATATCATGTTTGCCATGACAACTGTAGCACTCGACTGCACCGTGAGCCGATTTCGTGGGTGTGCCCGCACCGAACGAAATCCCATGACAAGTGTTGCAGTCAACAGGTGTGATGTCTTTCTTATGAGGAACGTTTGTCGGGTCGAATCCTGCGTGACAGTCGACGCACGTTTGATCTCCGTGAGTGGATGATTTGAAAGCCGAACTATCGACGTAAAGACTGATTGTCCTGCCGGCTTTGACCATAGTAAGAGTGCTGTCTGAATGACATGCAAGACAGTCATCGATGGATTGAGCGTCTGCGTTCGAAGAGAAGGCTCCAAGAATGCTGAAGATGGCACCCGCCAGGAGAACAACCGAGTTCTTCACCTGGCCGGCTCGCTTCTTTCCTTGATCGCAGTTTCGCACGAAATGCACAGTCTTGCAGTCAGGTTTGATTCGAGAACACGCAGCGGTATGTCATGTCTGCAAATTACGCATTGCCCGTAGGTACCTTTGTCGATCCGCTTCAACGCAAACAGTAGTTCGTTGACGTCAGCGCTGTCGAGTGAAGCTGCGTCCTGGACAATTTGTTGATTGGACTTACCAGCAATGGATTTCTGATTCCTCAACAGTGATTCTCTCACCTTATTGAGCACGAGTTCATTGAGCGTGACAAGCTCTTCCGGTTTCATCTGGCTTGTATACGATCAAGGAGTGTGCCGCATTGAAAATTTCTACACTCGAAAAAGAGTGAAAAACCATAGATATTCAAAGATTACGCGAGTAGATCGCGATTGCACGACATGTTGGTGTGGTCTTATGGCACATTATGCGATAACTTTCCACACGGATGAAAAAAGATCTGCTGCCAGAGTCCCGTTAAGTTCTCCGGCAGCAGGAGGAGGAGGAAAGAGGAAAAGCTGAGCTTCTACCTAAAACTTTTGGGCCGCCGAATCGTTGGCAGTGCCTTCCCCGAGCGAGTGGCATTTTTAGAAATCGGCAGCCCAAAACTCAATCCCGCAAAATAAACTTCCACAATAACCAGCCTGTTGAAGACTTTGATCGGAGTGACCGCAAGATTACTCTTCGACAACTTCGCCCTTCGACTTTCTCTTATCTGCTTTGAGATCTGCGGTCGCGCGCTTCAGGAGTGACGAGACCGCCCGACCGAGCTTCTTAAGATTAATGGGATGCTCCTCGAGGACGATGGAATTCTCATCGGCTTCCACTCCGGCTTCATCATACTGAAGTACGAGCAGAGTCGGCACTCTCTTTTTCAAATCTTCGAATAGATTTACTGTCTTGCTGAACTCACGCGTAGGCGCGAATACCATTACAGATATTTCTTCTGTCTCCGGTTTCCCATTCGGCACCAAGCTGACGCTGAAGCCTTCCTTTGAAAGGAACTTCTCAAGAAGTTCGGCCAGGGCCGATTCGTCCGTCATAATTCCGACAATGGGGTCAGATTTCCTGGTCTTCATCTTTTCTCTCTTAGTCAATAGCCGTGCCGGTTCTAATGATTGAGCAAAAGGTTGAAAAACCGAGTGTGATACAAACAAAATCATGCGGGTCGATGCTCAAAAAGTCTGCGCTGCGACATTTTACCATGAACCTCGGTGGAAATATACCGCAGAAGATGTAGAATGGCTTGAGAAATGGGCCCGAAATGGGGAGTCAGACCGGCAGGTAGATTGCAAATTAGAGCTGGGTTTGTAAACTTATTCATGACAACCGGACATCTTCAAAATGTTTAGCACGCTTCGAGCCAAAGTTGCAGCAGGATTCACGGTCCTTGTCGTTATCAACGTCGTTGTCAGCGTGTGGTCGATTTATAATTTCAATCAGCTGACACAAGCGATCACGACTCTGGTGAAACAGAATTACCAGAATGTCATTGCGGTCCAGAACATGGTGGTCGCTCTCGAGCGGGACAACAGCTCACAACTGGTAATGTTGAATGGCAGTCTCGATGTAGGATACGATGATTTCACGAACAACCACACGGATTTTTTCGTGTGGTTCAGGCAGGCTCAGGAGAGGTCGAATGCTTCGGATCGCGCGATAGACATACTTAAAGATATAGAGGCGAACTACAAGAAGTATTCGGATGCCACGGACATTCTGTACGGGCTCGTCATTACACGCAGTCACTTATACGCGCAACAATACCACAGCAGAACTATTCTACCCATCTTCGACAGGATCAAGGGAGACTGCTCTCAGCTTCTCGACATGAACAATAACGCCATGGTACAGACTGACACAAAGGCGGGAGACATCTCTACTCAGGCAACGGTCGCAGTAGTGGGCGCGGCCCTTTTGGCAATCGTACTTAGCATAGTGGCAAGCTGGCAATTTTCTCAGTACATACTCGAGCCGGCGGAGAAGCTGACCGACACTGTAAGGAAACTCGGTAGGGGGCTGCTGGACGTCAGGGCAAATATCAGCTCCAACGATGAAATCGGCGAGTTGAGCCGCGAATTCAACAGGATGGCAGAGCGCCTGTCGAAATATGAAGAGATCAATATCGAAAAACTGATCTCCGAAAAGAAAAAATCCGAGGCGATAGTAGGGACAATCTCCGATCCGATCATTGTAGTGGACAGCGAGCGGAACGTGGTCCTGATGAACCAGCTAGCTGAAGAGCTTTTTGACGTATCCGAGGAAGCGTCAGCAGGAAAAGCTTTTCAAAATGTCGTGCGCAACAAAGACCTGCAGAACTATGTCAGCCGGTGCATCGGAGGCGAGTCACTTAAGAATATCCCTCCGTATTTTGAAATGTCGTTCGGCGGAGAAGAAAGATATTTCCGGATCAAGCTGAACTCCTCCAAGGACAAGACCGGAAGTGTAACCGGCGTTATTCTCATTTTGCAGGACGTGACCCAATTCAAAGAACTCGACAAGATGAAGTCTGAGTTTCTCGCCCGCGTGTCGCACGAGTTCAGGACCCCCCTGACTTCAATCAATATGACGCTCGATATATTAAAAGAAGAACACGTCGGCCGGGTGAACAAGGGTCAAAGAGAACTTCTTGCTGCAGCAAAGGAAGACGCTGAAAGGCTCACAAAGCTGGTGAGAGAGCTTCTCCAGCTTTCCCGCCTGGAATCGGGCAGGACTCAAATCAAGCAGGATCGTATCGACGTGAAGTCCCTTGTAGATTTTTCAGTCCAGCCGGTGCTGCTGCAATTCAAGGACAAGAATGTGAGACTCACGTTGAACATTGATGAGGCCATCCCGGAATTCGTTGCAGACTTTCAGCAGTTATCATGGGTGATATCGAATCTGGTAACTAATGCCCTGCGATTCACAGACTCGGGCGGCAGCGTTACCATTGACGCCACAACGAACGGAGACGATCTACTTGTTGCGGTTCGAGACACAGGGTGCGGAATAGAGGAGGATGAATTGCAGAAAGTCTTCGATAAATTCGTACAGCTCAGGGACTCCGCAAATCCGTCGCCCGGCTCGGTCGGACTCGGACTATCAATTGCCAAGGAGATTGTCGAACTTTATGGCGGGCGGATAGGAGTTGAGAGCAAAGTTGGTATCGGCAGTGTGTTCACTTTTTCTATTCCCATCAAGAACAGGGTTTCCAGCGAGAAAGAGATACCCGCATGAGCGCTAGAGTACTTCTAGTCGACGACGAACACAATATTCTTCGTACTATGAAGATTTGTCTCGAGTCTATAGGGCTTGAAGTCACGGCGTTGTCGAAGCCGGACGAAGCACTTCGAGTCGCGGCGCAGAAACAATTCGATATCGGGTTCTTCGATTTGAAAATGTATCCGATGGACGGACTGCATCTCCTCAACGAGGTCAAAAAATTCTGTCCGGACATAATCGCAGTGATCGTGACGGCACACGGCTCAGTCGACACTGCCGTGCAGGCAATAAAGCAGGGAGCGTACGACTACCTTCAGAAACCTTTCGACTTTCAGGAGCTGCAGCATTTCGCTCAAAAAGTCTTCGAACATTTCAAGCTCCAGAAGGAACTGAAGGACCTTCAGCAGAAACTGATGGAATACGAAGCCGCTGAAGACATCGTGACGATCAATCCGCAAATGCTTTCCGTCCTTAACCTGGCTCGCGAAATCGCAAACACGAACATCAGCGTTTTGATCGAAGGTGAGAGCGGGACGGGCAAGGAGCTCTTCGCGAAATTCATACACAAATCAAGTTCAAGATGTTCTGCGCCTTTCATGACGGTAAATTGCGCAGCGCTCTCAGAAAGCCTTCTCGAGAGCGAATTGTTCGGCCATGTCAAAGGTTCGTTTACAGGTGCCGTGAAAGACCGGCAGGGTCGGTTTGAAATGGCAGACGGCGGGACTGTGTTTCTCGACGAGATAACGGAAATCCCGACGACGACACAGGCGAAGCTCCTTCGCTTCCTGCAGAGCCGCGAGTTCGAGCGCGTCGGTGATTCACAGACGATGAAAGTAGACGTTCGATTCATCGCTGCGACAAACCGAGACCTCAAGGAAGCACTGGCAGGCGGAAGGTTCAGAGACGACCTGTACTACCGGGTAAACGGCGTGACAATGAGGCTCCCGCCGTTGCGGGAACGGCCCGATGATATTCCCGTCCTCATCAAACACTTCATCAAGAAATTTGGCGGCGATTCTATTCCCGAGATAGGTCCGGAAGCGTTCAGACTCCTCACAGATTACCAGTGGCCCGGAAACATCCGTCAGCTCGAAAATGTCATCGAGAGGGCGGTTCTCCTGGCTCACGGGAAGAAAATTGAGATGTTCCATCTCCCAGACGAGCTCAGCAGGGAGGAATCCAAACGGCTCATCTCACTTGAGGAAATGGAGAAGGACTACATCGCGCGCGTTATCCACGAGACCGCGACTGTTGAGGAAGCCTCGAGAGTTCTGGGAATAGATCCTGCCACTCTCTGGCGAAAGCGGAAAAAGTACGGGCTCTGAGCAGTCAGTCCGAGTCCGCCTGACACGCCGTTATGAAAGTGAACGCGTAGGCGGAAAAAGCATCAGATGTTGGCAGAAGTGTCAGGACATGTCTTCCGTAAGCGGCGTTCATAGTGAGAGAATACATCCTCGCGCTTTCGACTACGATAAACGTTCGCCCGGAACTATCGACTTGCACATCGTCTCCCCGGGCGTCGGGCAGTAAAGGTTTCCCGTCCTGCAAAATGTAAACGGTAAGTGGATCAGCGGATTTTAGAAACGAGGCATCAGTCCTGATCACAAGTTCCGCTCCTTTCGCAATGTAGTTTATTGTGAGAGAGCCTTCGCCAGGCTTCCCGGCATATCGTACGTATTGGTTCTCAACATCCCACTTCCCCGTCAAGTAACATTTGTCTTCGGCAATCGAGGCGGGTGCAGAATATTCGTAATCATGTTCGCGCTCTGAACTCGATGTGTTCGCAATTGTGCCTCGTTCGTAACCGAGATAAGTCTCCGCAGTTGTCCTGTAACAGCAGGCCCCTGGCGTGTCGGTTGGGCGAACCGGTCCCATGACAGGTGGGAGAACGACTTTGGGATTAATATCGCGCAGGAGTCTCTGTATCGTTTCCTCCGTCGCGCCATAGTTTCCTTCGCCGAAGTGGACAGAGCGAAGTACGCCTTCCGAGTCGAATATGTACTCCGCGGGCCAATACCTGTTGCCGAATTCATTCCATATTTGAAAATCATTATCCATTACTACGGGATACCGGATTCCAAATTGACAAATCGCGTTCAATATGTTCTCCTTTTGTTTCGCAAATTCAAATTCCGGTGAATGGACTCCGATGATTACAAGGCCAAGTTTTTCGTATCGTGCGTACCATTCCTTCAGGTAAGGAAGCGTTTGAATACAATTGACGCATGTGTAATCCCAGAAATCGATCAGGACGATTTTTTCCTTGAGGTTTAGAGTGTCGCCGTATGTGTTGAACCAATATTTGTCGCTCACCCCAGGGAAAGTGGGCATCAAGACATGCAAGCTCCTCACGTCTTCATCCTGTTCCACAGGGTTGCGGTACATATCTGACATCCCGAGTCCGCAGCCGGAGAGGAGATTCCCGACCACAATCAAAAAGAGAAACATCCAGGGAATTTCCTGAGGAAGCACATTTCTGGTATTTCTCATGAGCTGTTTCTGCATGTTGATAATATCATGACATCCTAATCAACAAGTCATTAAGGACCAAAGATTCCGCGCCAGGTAGGTAATTGTAATTTTGCAATGAAAGAGAAGATCAGTTGGGAACGGGACTCACTTCACGTCAGAGCCGCGGCCAGGAAGCCGTGGAACACTAGAGGAACTAAGCGTCACAATCGTTTTCTTCGGGGCGACAAACCGTCCCTCGTTCAACCCACGATCCCTACGGGATTACGAACTCGTGTTCATGCGGTCGGATGGTGAGCACCGGGCATGGGGCCTTGCGGACGACCTTGTCGGCGGTACTTCCGAAGAGAACATGGTCCATTCCCGTTCTTCCGTGAGACGAAATCACAATGAGGTCGATGTTTTCCGATCGCGCGACCTCCACGATTTCAATAAATGGTTTTCCGATTCTTATCATCGACGAGGATTTCACTCCGGCCGGTATTTCACGTTCTACCAGTTCAGCGAGTTGTTCCTCGCTGTGCTTCCTTATTTCCTCCTCCATGGCAGGAATGCTCACCTGACCGAAGCTGAAATCCGCCGGATACACGATCGGCTCAACGATGTGCAGCACGAGAAGTTCAGATTTAAACAGGTCAGCCAGTGTAATTGCATACCGCAGTGCGTGAAGAGAATAGTCGGAAAAATCCTGCGGCACGAGAATCTTCTTAAGATTGACGGTTGCCATAGTTTCTTCCACCCCCTCTTGTGTTGCTCCGCTTTTCCAGCTCGTCGCTAATGATGGCGAGCTGCTCGTTGGTAATTCGGAGACGAGTTCCAATAACTTCTCCCAGTTTAAACAGGATCTTCGTGCCGGCCTTGGGCGAACGATCGAGTAAATCGATCAGGTCGGGCCTGAAGAAGCCGATAATCTTTGAGTCGTGCTTCACCGAAGCAGTCGCGCTTCGAGGAGATTCGTCAAGGAGGGACAACTCTCCGAAGAAATCTCCCGTTTCGAGCAACGCGAGCACTTTCGGGCTGCCGTTTGGCCCCGCAATAACGATTTCGACCTCTCCTTCCTCGATCACATACATCCCGAGGCCCGGATCTCCCTTGCTGAATACGAGTTCACCGGCAGTGTACTCTCGCTTGTGAACGATGGCCGCGAGCTTGGTCAGTTCGCGCCTGTCAAGCTGTGAAAAGATAGGGACTTTCGATAAAAGTGTCTCTACCGTCTTGTCCTCTTCTGCGTGTTGACGGAAGAAATTAAACCAGAGGCTATTCTTTTCCGATAATTGTTCTGTCATTTCCCGCGATGTTAGTCATAGACAAATGTCAGCCAATCGTGTTTGTCATTTCCTCTCTTTACGATGTCGAAGAATTGACTTTGCATCTCGCGAGTAATAGGTCCTGGATTACCACTTCCAACTTTAATCTTGTCGACGGAACGGATGGGAGTCAATTCGGCTGCAGTTCCGGTGAAGAAGACTTCGTCCGCAGTGTAAAGGATCTCCCGCAGCATGACTTCCTCTTTGACTTCGATCCCCGATTCTCTCGCAAGCTGGATAATCGTGTTTCTTGTAACGCCGGGAAGAATTGCGGAATAGATCGGAGTCGTATACATAACCCCGTCGCTGATTACGAAAATATTCTCACCGCTTCCTTCGCTGATATAACCATTCGCATCGAGAGCAATGCCCTCGGTGTACCCATTCGCGATCGCCTCGAGTTTGATCAACTGCGAGTTCATGTAGTTGCCGCCGGTCTTTGCCATAGTCGGGAAACTATCAGCCATAGGTCGCCGCCAGCTTGAAACGCAAACGTCGATTCCCTGCTCCAACGCACCGCTCCCGAGATATTGGCCCCAATCCCATACTGCTATCACCAGATCGATGGGGGAATTAAGGGGATTGACGCCGACCTCACCGTAGCCGCGGAATGCAACGGGGCGGATGTAACACGCCTCCATCTTGTTCGCGCGGATTGTGTCCATTACACCCTGGACGACTTGCTCGCGTGTATAAGGAGTCTCAGTGCGGTAGATCTTCAGCGAATTCTCGAATCGCTTCAGGTGATCGTTCAACCTGAATACTGCCGTTCCTTTTTCAGTCTTGTAACAACGAATACCTTCGAACCAGCTTGATCCGTAATGGACGACGTGTGCAAGCACATGAATCTTCGCATCGTCCCAGTTGACCAGTTTCCCGTTCATCCATATCTTCTCGACTTTCTTCACAGGCATCGATTCCTATCCTCCGATTTAGAAGTCTTTTTTATATATCCTATAAGTCTTGTATTTTCTCGCGTTAAGCAGTTCCGCGCTTCGGTTCATCATCAAGTTATCCTCAAGAACCCATGATGCTTCACCGTCTCTGTAGCCGAGTTTGATTGCCCGCTTGGCCGTCTCGTAGAAGAGGACTGCCGCGACTCCCGTCTGCTGATAGCTGTGGATCACCCCGAGGATTATTATTCTGATCCACTTTATATTCTTCTTCTTTGTGAGAAGATGGTACACCCCCGGAAGGAGTCTTCCCTTTTTATTAAACTTCAGAGCGTAGTTTATGTCGGGCAATGAAAGGGCGAACCCGATCGGTTTTCCTTTTACTTCAGCAAAGATGGCCAGATCCGGCACCACGATTTGTTTGAGATCTGCGGCAAGAAAATCGAATTCCTCGTCCGTCATCGGCACGAATCCCCAGTTTTTGCTCCACGCCTCGTTGTAAACGTCCTTGACTCTTTTAATTTCGTTGTCGAGGTCCTTCATGTTGATGCTGCGGAATGTAAGACCTTCCTTGTGGGTCACCATCCTCGTGACCCGTTCAAGCTTCTCAGAGAACACGTAATCCGCATTCACGTGATACGCGAAGAGATCCTTCTCCTTTTTCAATCCGTAACCGTCATAGAGGTCGAGATAATACTTCGGGTTATATGTCATCAGGATAAGCGGGCTGCTGTCGAACCCTT
Organism: Candidatus Kryptoniota bacterium; assembly: GCA_036567965.1. NCBI lineage: Bacteria > Pseudomonadati > Candidatus Kryptoniota > Candidatus Kryptoniota bacterium. The sequence goes on along the minus strand of DATCTN010000021.1, from coordinate 107,479 downwards.
CGACAAGAAGACCGATCTCGTCATTCGTTGAAGGATTCATCGGTCCGCGCATCGATCGGAACCCTTTTTTCGCAATCCAGTCCTTCGCTGCGTCAAAAAGTGCGTTGGCAACACCCTGATCTTTTATTGACTCGAAGAAACCGAAGAAGCCGATCTTTTCATTCTGGAAGCTGTTATGATTCTCATTGATGATCGCCGCATTCCGGCCGACCACTTCGCCATCTCTCTTTGCGAGGAAGAGCTCGATCTCGGAATGTTTGTAGAACGGATTCTTTTTGGTATCGACCAGCTTCAACCTGTCCATGATGAGAGGCGGGACCCAGTTCGGATCGTTTCTGTAGATCTTCCAGGGCAGCTTGATGAAAGACATCAAGTCTTTTTTGGTGTGGACCGGTTCAATTCGGATATCGCTCATTCTTCCTTCTCCTCGTGCTACGGCAAATGAACTTTTAAAGTGGAAAGCTTTACTTAGTCAATGACTCCCAGCTCTTTCCCGATAGCGCCGAACAGCTCTATGATTTTGTCCAGGTGCTCAGGTTTGTGGGAAGCCATATAACTTGTTCGCAGCATCTCCAGGCCAGGTGGTACTCCCGGTCTTACAAACGCGTTCGCGTACACCCCGGCATCGAAGAGTTTCTTCCAGAACAGCAGCGTCTTCATAGTATCGCCGATTATCACGGGAACAATCGCGGTACGGTTTTCCAAAACGGTGAAGCCCAGATCTTTCAGCCCCTTTCTCACACGGCTGGCATTATTAATGAGCTTATCTACAAGCTCGGGCTGGGCTTCAAGTATCTTGAGTGCTTCTATTGCCGCGGCAACGGACGCAGGAGTCGGGCTCGCGCTGAAAATGAACGCAGGTGAATTATGTTGCAGATAGTTGATGACCGCTCTCTCGCCGACGACGAATCCGCCGAGAGAGGCAAAGGTCTTCGAGAAGGTGCCCATAATGAGGTCGACGTCCTTCTCGACTCCGAAATGGCTTGCAGTTCCGCGGCCGCCTTTCCCGATCACGCCGACCGAATGCGCGTCGTCGATCATCACTCTCGCCTTATACTTCTTCGCGACCTCTACCATCCTCGGAAGATCCACGATGTCACCAGAAGTTGAAAAGACTCCGTCCGACACGATGAGTTTCGGCGAATCGAGAGGCAGTTTCGAGATCACGCGTTCGAGATCGTTCATATCGTTGTGTTTGTACCTCACCAGCTCGGCCATCTCGCCCTTCGAGAGCAACGTGCCCATGACGATGCAAGCATGGTTGTCCCTGTCTGAAATAACATAGTCGCCGTGCTGAACCAGTGTAGAGATGACCCCGACCGCCGTCTGAAAGCCGGTCGAATAGGTCAGACACGCCTCTTTGTTCATGAATTTCGCGAGCCGCTCTTCGAGTTCAACGTGCAGATCGACAGTTCCGGTTAAATACCTCGATCCCGAACAGCCCGTTCCGTATTTGTCGATTGCTTTCTTCGCTGCCTCCATTACCTGCGGATGAGTTGTCAGGCCCAAGTAATTATTCGAGCCGGCCATTATTACTTTCCTACCGTCTATTATAACAACCGGTCCCTCGTTCTCCTGAAATGGATGAAAATAGGGATAAAGTCCCTGCTTCTTTACTTCATCAGCCAGAGTATATTCGTAGCATTTTTGGAATAAGTCCAATCGGCTATGCCTCCTTTGTACGGATTCGGAAATAGTCTCCATTGTTTTTTAATATAAAATAGGGCCAGAAAAAAACCAATTGCAGGTTTTTGGGCCGCTTCCGATCGGAGGATCGCAACCGGAGACTCAAGAATGCTAGATGGGTGATGTTGGCCCGCGCCAAACAATTGCGTACGATTACTGACGCACGATGGCAATTTTTGAGACGGCGCTCTGGCTGCCATCAGGTGAATATGCCACGACAATGTACACACCTGTCGGAACAAGCTTCCCGCTTGCATCTGATCCGTCCCAATATGCGATCTTCCCGCCCTGGGCGTCAAACTCATCAACCAGTTTTCCGTCCACAGAAAAGATCTTCACGTGACTATTCGCCACAAGTCCTTGAATCTGGATCGAATGCCTTACCGGAAGTTTTGCAGGATTAGGAAAGATTTTCAGGGTGGAAAAATTTGTGTTCGGCTCTACGACACCAGTCTTAAGAGAGATTATTCCGAAAGAGGTAGCGAAGTACACTACACCGTGTGCCCTGTCGCACGCAATGGCAGTCACGACGTCGGTAGGAAGCGGACTGTTGGTTACGTCGTAACTCGCGAGACGAGTGTTGCCGTCCCGTGAAAGGACATACACTCCCGTGTTGGTCGCGACCCATTTGTCATCCAACGCATCGTAGTCGATGCTGTTGACGGATTGATCCAGCATCGAGAAGATAGAAGTAATTGACGGTGACGAGGAAGGAATGGTAGGATCTGCCGGATAAACCAAGTCCAGGCCTAAATCCGTGCCTACCCAGACCTGATTCTCTTTGTCCACTGAAATGGAGCTAACGTGGTTGCTGATCAAGCCGGTGCTCTGCGTCAGCAAGTAGCTGATATCGTCACTTCTGTCCGAGAGAGTGCCGTTGGCGTTATAGTAAAAAAGTCCGTGATAAACCCCGTGTATATCGCTGAGAGCATCGCCCGTCCACACACCTCCGTAGGCATCGATGCCGATCGGTGCAAATCCCGATGACAGCGAATACGGGTTATTAAAAGAGTACCATGCCGTGTCTTGCGGGGAATACGCGTCCAATGGATTATTGTTGTACGCATATGGATTGGTCACCCAAACGTCGCCATGCGAATCGCAGACAGCATCCCCTGCGAGAACGTAGGCAGGATTGCTGCCGGGTGAGCTGGCCAACGACGAGTTCTGGTAGTTGAAAACTTTGCTGATTGTATCGCCGGTCAAAAGGACAAGACCATTTCCCCACGTGCCGACAAAAATCTGGTTTCCGCACACTGCGCTGATCCGAAAATAAGTGCTCGCGGATGGGAGTTTAGGATCGGAACTCTGGTTGAAGTTTATCCAACCCGCAGTTCCGTATTTCATTTCCATGAATGCCACTCCGATGTGTGTCGTATCGGATTGCGTAGAGCACCATAGATTGCCGGCTCCATCAACAGCCAGAGTCGAAATGATATTGGTAGCCGGTCCTGGAGGAAGTATGGTTTGAGCTGTCTGGTTCAAAAACACGAGTCCATGTGAGCTGGCGGCTGCGAAGAGAGAGTCGGAGACCGGCGCAACGCCTGTCAGCCCAGGGCCGCCGCTATAAATAGTACTCACATTGTTGCTCGGGTCAACCTTGAGCAACGTTCCATTCATGTTGACGAGAAGGTACGCGGGCTGACTGTTAAGCGCGAGCACTTTTCCGGTGACGCCGTTCACGATCTGAAAATTGGCTCCGTCGACGGAGAAGTAAAGTCCAGTGGCTGTACCCGCATATAGCGCGCCGTTAAAGACGGCGACTGCACTTGTGCCGCCTGACAGGCCAAGCGTATCGTTCACTCGCCAAAGATCGGGTGCAGACAGGTTGACTCCCGAGCGAGGGGCGACTGACAGTCCTGAATCACTTGCGACATAGATGTTATTCTTGAAAACGGCCACTCCGCGCGCATTCGTGTTCTGCGCCGCGACAAAGTGGGTGTAACTGTTGAGTATCTGAAAGGTCGAGTAAGAAATCAGGATTACTCCCATTTGCGTACTTGCAAATATCGAGTCGCCGGTAAAGTAGAAATTAGTGACTTCCTTTGTCAGCGCCGCAGATGCGACTATATCATGCTGCGTTCGCAAGACATTCCCGGCCGAGTCAAGTTCGTCGATTGCGCCGTTTGCTTCGCCTACGAGGATTCGGCTTCCCTTTTCCACAGCTATCGCGGTCGCCTGGATATAGGAGAGTCCTTCGGTCGTCGTCAGCTCCTTGAAAGATTTTGCAGCAATCGAATAGGAAAACACGCCGCCCATGGTAGCAGCCCAGACGTTTCCGCCCTGGATTGTGACGTCATTGACGTCATACATACTCGTCAGGTTCTTCCACGTGAGAGTTTGAGAGTTGGCGGGCAATGACAATACCACCAGAGAAAATAGGATTCCGGTTTTTCTCATCGCAGATGCTAAGATATTTTCTTGAACAGATTTACCATTTCAAGCGCGGTAAGAGCGGAGTCAAACCCCTTATTGCCGGACTTTCCGCCGGCGCGCTCTGTCGCTTGTTCCACCGTATCGGTCGTAAGTATTCCATAAACGACAGGGATACCGGAGTGAAGTGACAGCGAGGCAACTCCCTTTGCGGACTCAGCCGCGATATAATCAAAATGCGGCGTCTCTCCGCGGATCACCGCTCCCAGACAAATCACAGCATCATGCTTTTTCAGATCGATGACTTTTGCCGCGGTCGGAGGAATTTCAAATGCTCCGGGACACCTGTAGATCTCAATGTGGTTATCCGCAACGCCATGCCTTGAAAGGCAATCCATTGCCCCGTTGAGTAACCGCTCGGTAATAAGGCCGTTGAATCTGCTGACGATGATCGCAATTTTCAACCCGCTCCCGTCAAGCTTCCCTTCGTAAGTAACCAATGATTTCTCCTTTAGCTGAGAACCGACCTGCCTACTTTTTCCTTCATCGCGGAAAACCAGCTCTCATTAACAATATATTTTCCGAGGTTAACGTCATCGTTCTTGAGTCCTCCGTGAAAATCGCTTCCTCCGGTCTTGAGTATCGAATTCTCATCCGCAAACTTCGAGTAGAACGCCCTCTCTTCATCGCTGTGGGAAGGATGAATGACCTCGACTCCTTCCATCCCCAGCTTGAGAAGCCGGATCAAAAAGTCCTTGCTCACATAGTGGGACGGATGAGCCAGGACGGCAAGACCACCGGCCTCACTTATCAAAGCGATCGCACGCTCCGGCGGAAACTGGTAATTCGCCTCGTAAGCAGGGCGACCGATTCCAATATATTTATTAAAAACCTCATCGTAACTTTCGGCAAAACCTTCCTCAACCATTGAGTTTGCAATGTGCGGTCGCCCGATTGAGTTTGTCAAGCCGGCTTTTTCAATTACGGACTCCAACTTCAGAGGAATCTTTATCTTGTTCAGTTTCGCGATTATTCTTTTGGCCCGCATGATCCTTGCGTCCTGAAGTTCCCTCAGGCGAGCAAGGAAGTTTTTGTTAGTATAGTCGATAAAATACCCGAGGAAATGGAGTTGAAAACTCTTATACCTTGAAGTCACTTCAATCCCCGGGACGAATTCGATGCCCAATTCCGAAGCAGCCTTAGTCGATTCATCGAGAGCCGACACTGTATCGTGGTCTGTGACGCTCAGAGTATCGATCGCCGCGTTCTTGACTTTGCGAAACAATTCGCTAACGCTCAGCGCACCGTCGGACGAATTTGTATGAGTATGAAGATCTATCCTCAAGTGAAATCCTGCTGGAGTCGCCGCCGCTTGTTCAGGTGAACTTTTGCCTGAACGCTTCGTAGTCAAGAAGCGTTACTGAATTTCCGCTGACCGTTATGAGTTTGAGCTTCTCCATCTTGCTGAAGGTGCGCGAAACGGTTTCTCTTGTTGTCCCGGCCATGTTCGCGATTTCCTGTTGAACGGGAAGGTTGTCGATCTCAACCTTACCCTGCTTGATGCGCCCCTGGTCGTCGGCAAATCTAAGCAGGACATAACCCACGCGGTGATAGGCATCCTTCAGAGAGAGACTCTTGATTAAAGCGTCCGCTCTGCGAAGTCTTTGTGTCAGGTGCCTGAGTAATGAAATTGCAATAGTCGGATACTCGTGTAATAGAGCGAGAAAATCCTTGCGATGGAGCATGAACAGCTCTGAGTTATCGAGCGCGACGACACTTGCTGAGCGTGCTTCTCCGTCGAGGAGCGCCATTTCACCAAATATGTCGCTCGGTCCGAGGACGCTCAGTATTACTTCCCGACCATCGTCACCGATCCTCACAACTTTTACTTCGCCCTCTATGATGACAAATAGTGCGGATCCGGATTCCTCTTCCATGAGAATGACATCGCCCTTCTTGTAAGCCTTCCGTACACCGCAGGCACTTATCCGGGCGAAATCTCTCTCTTCAAGCTCCTCAAATATCGGAGCATTCTTTAGAAATTCAACTGGCTCTCTCATGACCGTTATCCCACCAATTTATTTTCCATAAATGGCTCACTCCTCGAAAAATATAGATGCGCATGGAGTCAAAAGCAATATAATCAGAAGAGAACGGACCCGGTCCCTTAGTCCTGAACTAATAATGCACTTAAATGGTTTTATATTGATATTCAAAACGACACAGACTCAATGAACAAGATATATCTCGACTATACGGCCACGACGCCTGTCGACAGGCGGGTGATAGACGCGATGTCGCCGTATCTCGACGGCACTTTTGGAAACGCTTCCAGCATTCATGCATTCGGGCGAGAGGCAAAGGCCTCGCTCGAAAACGGCCGCGATAAACTCGCCGGCTTCCTCGGCGTAAGGAGTTCGGAACTCTTTTTTACTAGCGGCGGGACAGAGTCGGACAACACTGCTTTGTTGGGCATCGCTGCTAAGTGTGAAGACACCAGGAAAAAGCATATCGTCGTTTCGTCAATAGAACACCATGCGATTCTCCACGGAGCAGACTCGCTGAGAAGAAAGGGTTTTAAGGTCTCGATCGTTCATGTCGATCCGGAAGGATTCGTTTCCTCCGAAGAAATCGAAAAAGTCATGACGGAAGAGACGATCCTGGTAAGTATTATTCATGCGAACAATGAAATCGGTTCGGTTCAAAGATTGTCCGAGCTCTCCGGTATCGTCCACTCAAGAGGCGCCTTGCTTCACACGGACGCAGTCCAATCATTCTGCAAGATCCCTTTGGACCTCACGTCGAGCGGGGTTGACCTGGCCTCCTTCTCGGCTCACAAACTATATGGACCCAAAGGAATCGGAGCACTTTATGTCAGGAGGGGAGTTGACGTGGAGCCGCTTCTCCACGGAGGCGCGCAGGAAAGAAACAGGCGTCCGGGAACTGAGAGTGTTTTCATGGCGGTCGGATTCGCGAAAGCCGCCGAACTTGCATCCGCTGAGCTGAGCAACGAGAGTACCAGACTATCTCGCCTGAACACTTCGATGAGGACTAAAATCTCCGAAGAGGTGCCGGAGGCAATTTTTAACTCGCCGGGCCATGACGCCATCCCGAACATTCTCAGCGTTTCAATCGATTCGAGCAAGATGGAGATCGACGGAGAGGCGCTCATAATCAACATGGACCTCGAGGGGATTGCGGTCTCGAGCGGATCGGCATGCAGTTCGGGAAGTCTCCAGCCGTCTCACGTTATAAAAGCTCTTGGAAGAGATGATGCTACCACGATGGCGACAGTCAGATTTTCGTTCGGCCGTTTCACAACCGAAGAGGAAGTGGTGACAGCGGTGGATCACTTCATCGGGATCGTCAGGCGAATTGGAAAGAGGAAGAAAGTCATTTCACCCGTCTCATGACTGCGATGTAAAAACCGTCCATGTCATGCCGGTGCGGATAGATCTCGATGCACCCCTTGTGAACCAATTGAGAAAAATCCACCTCAAGTCGCATATCACAGATATCCAACTGTTCGAAAGTGCTGTTCGACTCAAGAAAAGCGGCGGTCACGACACGGTTCTCAAGTTCAAAAATGCTGCAGGTTGAATAGACAAGAACTCCCCCGATCCGAACAAGTTGTGCGTAGTGGCGGATTAGCTCGCACTGATAAGCCGACATTTTCTCGACGAGCGATTCTGAAAGCTTGAATTTCTTGTCCGGATTCCTTCTAATTGTTCCGCTCCCCGTGCAAGGCGCGTCCACAAGGACTTTATCTGCCGTCGAGACAAGATTTTCTATTTGATCGAAGCTGTTTCTGTTCGCCCTGATGGCGGATATGTTTTTGAAACCATCTCTCTCCGAGCGCGACTTAAGCGTGGAGAGTCGATCGGGTTCGACGTCGAGCGAATATATCCGTGCCTGTCCGCCGGAAAGATCGGCCAGCTCTAGACTCTTCCCGCCGCCTCCCGCACATGCGTCCACCACAAGTTCACCCGGCTGAGGATTTACAACAAAGCCCACGAGCTGACTCGACTCGTCCTGGACCTCGACCATTCCGGACTTGAAGAGTTGAAGCGTATTAAGATTTACGCGCTTGTCCAGATTTATGCCGACAGGCGAAATCAAGGACGCAGTAGCTCCAATGCCGGCTCGCTCCAACTCCGCAATGACTTTGTCGCGTGTAATTCTGGATGTGTTCACACGAATGCTGAACCGTGCCTCGGTGTTGAGCGAATCCATGAGTTCCAAAGATTCGTGTATGATTCTATCGGGCAGAAGTTTTCCGAAAAATTCAGGAAAGGAACGCAAAGTGAATTCACTCTCTTTCAAATTCCGGATTCTGTCGATTCTCTCGGCAATGCATCTGGAAAAAATGTCGATGTCAAATTCGACTCCACTCAAGGTATAAGACGAGATGAGATTCGAGAACTGCTGATAGATCACGTCCGGTTTCAGATCGGAAATTTGCAGCTCATGCGCAATGAAGACACCGAAAGCACCCGAATGAGGTGCGCAGCTCGTTGACAACTCCTTGAGTAGGATGAAATTCCGGATGATGCTGTAGACTTTCTCCGTGATCCAGCGTCTGTCGTGGGAGCCGAGATATCGCCGCTCCTTGTAGAAATCAGCAACTATCCTGTCGGCCGGCGAATTCGACTTCACAATAATGTCGACTAACTCGATCGCGTGACCTGCGAGTGACGACGTGTTCATCGACCGACGAGCCGGTTATACCGGGAAATCAAGTATCCATGACGCAGCCCCCGGTCGGTCGAATAAAAGCTCTCCGCCCTCGAAGCAACAAGGACCTTGAGCAATATGATCGTACCGGCCAGAAGCACGTCGGCTCTCCCTTCAGCCGCCTCCGTAAGTTTTAGAATTTCTTCGGGCCGCATCGGTTTCAATTTTCTTTGAATGTCGGCCAATTCCAATGTGGTCAACTTAAAATGCTCGACAGACCCAATGTCAAACTTGAACTTACCTTGTGCGATGAGAGCCAGGGTTGTGGCTGTTCCCCCGACGGCAATTACCTGCCGCGGATGGATTTTCGAAAACGGGTAAGCTTTCATCGCATCTTCAATTAATGCCTTCGCCTCCTCGAGTTCGATTTCAAGAGGCGGCAAGTGCTTGAAAAATCTTTCCGTCAGTCGCACAGCCCCGACGTCGATGCTCAGCACCTGTTCCGGTGTCGTGCCTGCGCCGTAGCTGAGCTCCGTGCTGCCGCCCCCGATGTCGACGACCAACGTCGGAACAGAATCCTGCTTTGCCCCACTCATCGCGCCGAGGAACACCAGTCTTCCCTCCGTAATACCGTCGATTATTTCGACAGAGATCCCGGTTTCATTCTTGACGTGACGAATGAACTCATCGCGATTATTCGCGTCCCGCACCGCGCTGGTCGCCGAAGCGAAGATATTCTCTACATCCTGCTCCCTAGCGATTGAGGCATACTTCTTCAGCACGACCAATGCACGATCCATCGACGCCTGATCGAGTCGTCCGGTCAACGAGACGCTTTTTCCAATTCGGGGAACTTCATAGAAGTCGGAAATCGGTCTGAGATTCGATGTCCCTCCGATTTCCCCTATCAGCATCAGTATCGTATTGGTGCCGATATCAATTGAAGCACACCTCATCTCTTGAGGACTAGCGCGGACCACTCGGCATTTTTCAACGATTCAATCAGTTTAAATCCGACAGACGCGAACTCGTCGACGATAGATTTCTCATCGAGCGTAAGAATTCCTGAAAGCATAAGGAGTCCGCAGCAGCGCCGTGCAATTTCCGATTTTATATAGATGAGAGTATTCCTGTTCAGATTGCTCATGACGATATCGAATTGTCTGTCCGGTACTTTACCCACTTCTCCGAACATTAGATCCACCGCAGATTCGACTCCGTTCCTGGAGATATTCTCGCGGGCGTTGACTATCGACCACTCATCATTGTCAACCGCCACACATGTTTTCGCGCCGACCTTTACAGCCGCGATCGCGAGTACACCTGTCCCGGTTCCAATGTCCAGGACCGTGTTTCCATTATGCACATACTTCTCAAGGAGCTTGATCATCATTCTGGTTGTCTCGTGGTGTCCGGTCCCGAACGACATCTTCGGGTCGATCTCAATTACGATTTTTGCGGCGCCGTAATAAGTCTTCCAGCTCGGCTTGATGACAATATTTTCGGTTACCTCGACCGGCACGATGGATTCTTCCCAGAGACTGTTCCAATCGCGGTTCATCACCTCGGACAGATCCACGGTGAAAGTTTCAATTTTCCTCTCCGCTTTTAGTCTCGAGAGAAACTCGACTAAATCGTCCTTGTAACCGGGCTTCCACTTGTCTTCCGCTAAATAGCAAATGAGTTCGTTCCCTTCCTCGATAAAACCTTCTGCTCCCACGTCACTTAGGAATCCGACTATGAGATCGTTGATTGAACTATCCGAAGTTACCTTGAGTTGAAAATACTTCTCTGCCGTTGTTTTCAAATGGGAATTTTCCTATACAATACCTGCATAAGTACCTTTCCGACTGCGGTAAGACTTTCACTGCTGCATTTGTCCGGTGTATCTTCGAGCGTGTGCCAGTATTTGTTCGTCGCATCCGGGTACGCAAAGTCGATAATGTCGATCGCTTTCATCCCAATGTATTGGAGAGAAAGATGATCGTCGGAAATCGCTCCGCCGACCGAATCGACAAATTGACTTACGCCCATTTCTTCAGCCGTGTTCCAAATAAGATCGACAATATCGGGAGCATACTGGTACGAGCCGGCTTCTTTCGGCAAAGAGAGTTCCTTGTCTCCCACCATGTCAAGGTTAACAGAGAATATCGGGTAGTATGCAAGCTGTCGTGTTTGGGCCCAGTATTTCGATCCGAGGAAATAGTAGTCGAGGCTCCCTTCTTTGCCATAGTCCTCGCCATCCCAGAAAATTATGTCCACTCCGACCGGTGGCGGGTCCTGCTTGAAGTCGCGAGCCATTTCAAGAAGGACTGCAACTCCGCTGGCGCCGTCGTTCGCTCCAAGGATAGGTTTATCAGAACCGCCGCCTTTCTCCTGATCGGCACGCGGCCTTGTGTCCCAGTGCGCAGTGAGGAGGACGCGCTTATTCGACTTCATGTTGAAGTGAGCAATGATGTTCGTAAGATGGAGCATCATACCGTCATAGCCGGGGATATCGAACTTCTGCAGCTCGACAGAATCGGCATATTGCGACAAGACGTTCTGTAAATAATACAGACACTGTTCGTGGCCGCTGCTGTTCGGATTCCTCGGACCGAAGTCGGTCTGTTTTACCAGATAATTGAATGCTGATTTACCGTCGAATACCGGGACGGGGACTGTGGGGATTTGAGCAACATGTTGAGTCGTGTCTGATTCCTGTTGCTTATTTCGACCCGAGCACGAAAGCATTGTGATTGAAATTAAGAAGACAAAAGTAATTTTCTTCATAAGAGAGTTTAAATGCTCGGGCAGGAAAATCCAAAAATTATGATCTTTCAATAGAATCACATTTCTTCTTGGGTTCAAAGAAATGGATGAAAAAGCCCTTCTCGGGCGAAATCTCTATGAAGTTTCCGTAATCTCCTGTCTGCAATTGGGGTTCAGCCAGTTTTCTTTCAATGAGGACATCTCGCAGCTCTTCGAGACGTTCGACCGTAAACGTGATCACGAATTTTGTCTCTGATGCTGAAGTCACGGCAACATCGAGTCCGGCGACTTTGAATTCCGTCCACGAGCCATCGACATGTTCTGCAGGCCCGAACAGTGACGTGAGGAAATCTTTTGCTCGATCGGGGTCCGGAAAGGTGCAATGGACGTTTTCGACCCCCGTTATGAATTTTCTGATATCAGACTGTAATAGCGGCGGATGCGGCATAAATCTCCGAGGCTCCCCCCTTCTTTAGTTCTCCGGCACATTCCCTGATTGTGGACCCGGTGGTAATTACATCGTCCACCAGGAGTATCTTTCGACCCGCGACTCGATTTGCCAGCCGGTCATCGACCGTAAATGCTCCGGCAATATTTCGCCTTCGCCCTTCGGCATCGAACAGTGTTTGGGTCTGAGTCTGTCTCGTTCGCTTCAGAAGACGAGGCAGATGCAAAACCCGGAGCTCACACGCCACGCTTCTCGTTATCAATTCACTCTGGTTATAGCCTCGTTCGCGCTCGCGCGCAGAATGAAGAGGAACGGGAGCAATCACTTCGCAAGAAGACATCTTCACATCGGCTGCGATCTTTGCGGCTATGAGGACTCCGAATCTTTTCGCTATCGCTTCAGCACCGTTATATTTTAGAAGATGGACGGCAGTCCTGACGCGACTGTCGTCTCCGAACAGGAACACTGCATCCATCGCGTCGATGGATTCGTCCCTCAGAAATTTTTCTTCGATGCCCTGGATGATGGTTTCTGTGCGCGCGACACGCTCGAAGCTGTCCCAACATCGGCTGCAAATATAGAATTCTCCCCTTTTCAGATCTCTGGAGCAGGTTGTGCATGACGGAGGATAAACGAAGTTTACGAATGATTCGGCAATCCTTGAGAGTCCGTCAGTGGGTTTCAATTCTTCTTCGACAATCGATGAATTTCGTCGCGCAGCTCAGCGGCTTTTTCGAAATCGAGCTCCTTCGCGGCCTGGTACATTTCTTTAGTAAGGCGTTCTATCAATTCGGCCCTTTGCTGTTGGCTGAGGTATCGCTGCTGAGATTCAGCGACGACCGATCGCTGTCCGGTCCTCGCTTTCTCCTCGGACTCGGTCCGCACGTCCGCAATAGCCGTAGATGCGATTATTTCCTCGGTCGATTTCACGATCGACTTCGGTTTGATATTATGCTTAACATTGAAATCGGTTTGAATCTTCCTCCGGCGTTCTGTCTCATCCATCATCTTCTTCATGCTATTTGTGATATTGTCGGCATAAAGAATCACCTTACTTCCTATGTTACGGGCGGCGCGGCCGGCAGTTTGAATGAGACTCTTTTCGGACCTGAGGAATCCCTCCTTGTCGGCGTCAAGTATCGCGACAAGTGACACTTCCGGAAGGTCGAGACCTTCCCGAAGGAGATTCACCCCGACGAGCACGTCGAACTCGCCGAGTCGGAGATCCCTCAGTATCGACACTCTCTCAAGCGAGTCGATGTCGGAGTGAATATATTTCACCCGAACGTTCAGGTTTCTCAGGTATTCGGTGAGATCCTCGGCCATTCGTTTCGTCAGCGTAGTGACGAGCGTTCGTTCCTTAACTGCAACCCGGTTTCTTATTTCATGGATGAGATCGTCCATCTGGTTCTTGACTGGCCTGACCTCGACTTCAGGATCAATGATTCCCGTCGGCCGGATTACCTGTTCCACGATAACGCCGCTGCTCTTGGACAGCTCATATTCGCTCGGTGTGGCGCTAACGAACACGACCTGCTTGATCATCGATTCGAACTCTTCAAACTTGAGGGGCCTGTTGTCAAGTGCCGAGGGAAGCCGGAATCCGTATTCGACGAGCGTCATTTTCCTCGACCTGTCGCCTTGGTACATCGCGCGGACCTGAGGCAGAGTTTGGTGCGATTCGTCGATGAACATAATGAAGTCCTCGGGAAAATAGTCGAGAAGGCAGTAAGGTTTCTGGCCCGGTTCGCGGCCCGTGATGTGACGGGAGTAATTCTCGATGCCGTTGCAGTATCCAACCTCTTTCATCATCTCAAGGTCGAACCTCGTCCTTTGCTCCAGTCTCTGGGCTTCCAGATATTTTCCCATGGCTCGAAGGTCGGTCAATCTTTCGACGAGCTCATTCTCAATCGACTTGACTGCCCGTGAGAGGTTTTCCTCGCTCGTGACGAAATGTCGGGCCGGGTAAATATAGACGTCTTCCATTTCCAAAACCGGAACGCCCGTGATTGGATCGAACGTTTTCATCGATTCGATTTCGTCGCCGAAAAATTCTATCCTGATTGCCTCGTCGACCTCGTAGGCAGGAAAAACTTCAACCACGTCACCCCTTACACGGAATTTACCTCTTTGAAATTCAACATCGTTTCTCGAATAAAGGCTGTCAATAAGAAGTTCCTGAAGATGTCTTCTTCCCATTTTCTCGCCTTTATTTAAAATGACGACCTCGTCGCGGTAATCCGAAGGTGACCCTATTCCGTAAATGCATGACACCGATGCGACGACAATCACGTCGCTCCTGCCGCTAAGAAGTGAGCTGGTAGCGCGAAGTCTGAGACGGTCGATCTCATCGTTAATTGATGAGTCCTTTTCAATATATGTATCCGTTTGCGGGATATAAGCTTCAGGCTGATAATAGTCGTAATAGGATATAAAGAATTCGACGACGTTTTCCGGAAAGAGCTGCTTGAACTCTCCGTAAAGTTGAGCCGCCAGCGTCTTGTTATGAGAGATGACGAGCGCAGGTCTGTTGATGTTTTGCATGATCTGTGCCATGGTATAGGTCTTCCCGCTTCCCGTCACACCAAGTAGAGTTTGGAACTGGCGGCCCGACACGATACCATCGGTCAGCTCGCGAATCGCTTCCGGCTGATCTCCTGACGGTTTGTAATCAGAGACTAATTTGAATTTCCCGATCATAAGCGCTTCATCTCTCCCACTAATCTAAACCGAAAGATCCGAAAGTGAAATCCTTCTCTATCCAATGCGGCGTACTAGTCTGGTGATTCCTGAACAGACCCACCAGCTTACAAGATCGCAGACTCGTTCGTTAAGCGTTTGCTACCGTCCCGTGAAGACTGCCTTGAACACGTATCCCGCAACCTGAGGGTTCTCTTTGAATCGCCTGATCGAGTAGGCGTACCAGTGCTTGCCGAACGGGACATACACTCTAAGCATTTTTCCGTCCGCTACGATCCTGTCTCTGAGGTCAGCTCTGACGCCCAGGAGCATCTGGAACTCGTATTCGGACGGTTTGAGGCCGAAGCGCGATATCGACTCGTAAGCGGCATCAATCAGATAATCGTCATGCGTCGCGACCGCGACTCCGGATTTCGCTTCCATCAACATGTTCAGCAGCTTGACATAATTTTTCCTAATCTCGTCCTTTTTCTTAAACGCAATGCTCTCAGGTTCAATATAAATCCCTTTGCACAATCTGACGTTGGCTTTCATATCGATGAGTCTCTTGACGTCAGACTCGCTCCTTCGCATGTATGCCTGGATCACGACTCCGGTGTTATCAAACCCTGCTTTGCGAAATCGCTCGTAGATGTCGAGTGTAGCTGTTGTAGTAGAGGAGTCCTCCATGTCGATGCGGACAAAATTCCCACGGCTCCTTGCTGTGTCGAGAATCCTCTTTACATTATTAAAGCAAAAATCCTTGTCGATGTTAAGACCGAATTGGGTCAGTTTGATCGAAAGATTTGCATCCAGATTGCTCGCGCTTATGACCTGGAGCACCTCTTCCGCCGCTCTCGTCGATTCGAGAGCCTCGTCCTTGGTAGTGATGTTTTCTCCGAGGACATCGATAGTAGCCATCATCCGACTAGTGTTAAGTTTCCTGACAAGTGAGACTGCGTCCTCGATATGTTCACCAGCGATATAACGCATCGCGAATTTTTTTATGAACGATTTTGGGAATACCTGTAGAGTTGAGACCATCATGTTGTTCAGCGGGTTCATCTGGACTCCATTCACAATTGTGTTGTGCTTTTTCTTCCGGCAAATCCTGTTTTGATGGGATGCCAGAAAAGTATGTCGTCTTCCCCCAGTTTGTAACAGAGGTAGACTTCTTCACCATTTTTTCTGATATGTGGAAAGTCAATCAGACCCTGATCCAGGCTCTTCACAGCGACGCCGGCTTCAGCGAAGTGCTGCGCTATTTCCACCAACTCCTCAAGCTCCGGCGGATAGTGTTTGGTGCCGTTCGGACCGCCGCCGCCGAAATACGCATGCCGATAGACATCATAGTTCTTCGCGTTGAGGATTTTCTTCAGCTCCACCATCCGCGATAAGTCGGGAAGAAGTGTCCCGAGGACAGAACGAGCTTCGTCAAGAGTGAAGTGCCGAGAATTAGAAGACATTGAAGTAATTTATCAGCGAGGGCGCGGAGAATCAATCCAAAACGAGAACACAGTGCGACTAGTCGACCACTCTGGTCATCTCCTGTCTGTTTCCGTCTAAGCAATCCATCTATGTCTTTTTGGTGAACTAAACCACGAGACGCACACAGACACTGAGGATTGAGAGTTAATCCCGGTGTCTACCCTGGCTACGTCTCTGTTCATTTTCCTGGAATCAACCAGGGAAAAACAGATGGGTGCGCTTGGGAGGCACACGGAAGATGGTGTACCGGCATCAATGCGCGATTGCCGAAAGCAATTGCAGAAGGTCCATTATTTTGTAGGAATCAGAAGAAATTCAATCCGCGTCGAGGATCTTACGGAAGACCTGCGGACTAATCAGAAGTGGTCAGACGTAGGAAACGAACCCGATTGCCATTCCCCTCCCCGATTGGGTGGAGGGAGGCCGGAATGACCGCTCGGTTGAATATCAGTTACCGTCTCTTCGCTTCAACAAATCAAATACCTTGCGGGACAATTCTTTCATTCTCGGGCCAGCAGTGATTTCGTCGACGGGAGTGAAACACGAAATGATGTATTTCATTTTTCCGTTATCTACTATACCGACATCGTTTGTCCAAAAACTCCACCATCCTGTTTTGTGATAAAACATTGTGTTAGGCGGAAGTCCGGCCGATATTTTTGTCGTGTCGAGCTGTCTGCCGAGGAGAGCCTTCATTTGCATGCTGACCCATGGGCTTACGAGCTGATTCGTATAAACCCTGTACATGAAATCGGCGGCGTGAAGCGCGCACGTTTCGGTGCCGCGAATGGTTTTGTAGGCCGAGTCTTCAACATCCCTCCCTAGAAATTTTCTGGTGACTTCACTGCCGTACCATCCGTAGTCGTGCATTGTTTGATTTATGCTGTCTCTCCGTGCCACATCGATCAAACAATTCGCCGCGGAATTATCGCTTCGCGTGATCATGAGATCGAGGAGATAATTGATCGTGACCGTATCACCGTCCTTTAACGTCGGGCGGGGGTCCCAGTCGATCTGTTTACCCACATCCACTGCATTTGGTGACCTCACTACATATGGGGACGTCAGAAAATAGTCGCCACTATATATTTCCTTCAGCACCTGCATTGCGACATATATTTTGTAGACACTGGCGGGATAAATGAAATTATCGTAGTTAACTCCCCCGAGAATGGGTTCCGCTCCATCGAGGTCCACTACAGCGAAAGATACCTGCTCCGTGCCGTCGGCTCCGACATTAAAGGTACTGTCTAGACCGACTGACCTGACGAACTGTCTGAGGGAATCGGAAAGAAGAGTATCTACTTTGAAATATTCCGGGACTTTCACTTCTTGCGCGTTGGAGAATTGCGCGCAGGCGAAAAGCAACACGAACAACGAGCTAAAGCGGCGGCGCATAGTGACTCTCTTACAATTAGTGATCGACGCAGCAATATGGCGAATGAGATCTTCAAATGCGATTAATGAAACAGGAAGTCAAAAGCAAATTAATCGCAAATACATCACTGAGTGATACTCTTCGAAATGCAAGTCGTCACCATGCCTGTCCTAATACAATTCTGCGTAATGGGAATTAGACTTGGTACGGTTCTTCATTCGACGACAATTCTACTTCAACAGCACCAGCTTCTTCATCGAAACAAATCTCTCGTTGTCGATTCCCTGTGCGACGATCCTGTAGAAGTACACGCCGCTTGCAAACCTCGACATGTTTATGCTCTCGCTGTACCTACCCGAAGTCAAGGTGCCATAATTCAACTCTTCGACGCGTTGGCCGAGTGTATTGTAAATGTCTATTGCCACAGTCGAAGTCTTTTTCAGGTCGAAGCTTACGGTTGTACCTGGATTAAAAGGATTCGGATAGTTCTGGTACAATGCATAACTCTTCGGTACGTCTACAGTAACGGTTAGAGTAGATAAGTCTTTTGTAGTTCCATCAGTAGATACGCTCTGGATTTTGTAGTTATATGTTTTACCTGAAATGACTTTATCATCGGTGAATGAATAACTTCTCCCGGAACTGCTTGTACCTAATCCTTCAAGATTCTTGTCTGTCACGTAACTACCAGCTAACTGCCAACCGTTAATACCTGACTGCTCTCTCATCACCACAAATCCCGCATTATTCACTTCCGATTGTGTTCTCCACGAAAGCGAAATCGAACCTGCGGCGGCAGTAGCCGTAAAACCGGTTGCCTGGACAGGAAGTGAAATATCAGTCGTACCTATTAGGTATGGATATCCACTATTCACTGCGACGTTTATTGCCCACGTTCCGCTGAAATCCCAGAGCGCGTTTGTGAATGTAGATCCTGTCTTCATCTCAGCATCGGTCTTCCCTTCACCGCCCGCGCTCGTACTCCAGCCGGACGAGTCCATGTCCCAGAATGAGCTGTCGACCGTCGAACTGTTCACATACCCTGTGAAGCCGCCGGCAAGCGCGCTACCGCTCACATGTCCAACCGAATAGCATTTGCTTACGACTGCGCTATTCATGATCTCTGCGGAATAGCCGCCGACAAACACGCTGCCTGTCGCGTTTGAAGTGCTGTAACAATTGCTGTCCGTTGAGTTTTGGATTTGCCCAACGAATCCGCCGACCCAGTCGCAGGATGAAGCGCAAACGAGGGTCGTCGTCGAATAGCAATCTGTCGTTAGAGACGTTACGTTGTACCCGGAGAACCCTCCGATTATCGAGCCGTTGCTCGTGACTGTCCCATTGCTATAGCAGGTGCTGATGGTGTCTGTCGGATAGCTTTGCCCAACGAATCCGCCGATGTAACTCGTGCCGGTCCCCGGCGCTGAAACCGAAGCGGTGCTGTGACTGTGAGTAATGGTCGATGATGAACTTTCACCTACGAATCCTCCGACTGGTCCCCCACATCCCGGCTCAGCGCTCACGACTGCCGTACTGTAACAGCTGTCGATCGCGGAAAAGTCGTTCCAACCCACGAGTCCTCCCACCGGACCGAGCGAAGCCGATACACTCGCGTGGCTGTATGAGTGAATCACACTCGAGCTGGTTTCCGTCCAGCCGATCAGCCCGCCCACCAGACCTCCTCCCGATACATTTCCCGTGACGTAGCAATTTCTGACGACCGTGTTCCCGTAAAACTCTCCTCCCAATCCGCCCACGGCGGTCCCTCCGGTTACGTTCACGTTGATGAGCCCGAGGTTTAATATCGTCGCACCCTGAGTGTATCCGAAAAGGCCGTCGTAATTGCTGTCCACCTTCGAGATGTAGAGACCTGTTATCGTGTGCCCGCCGCCGTCGTATGTCCCGCCGAAATACACGCCGGGGTAAAAACCGATGGGAGCGAACCCGTAATGAGAGTTCCATGTAGAGTCTGACGAGGCATCAATGTCTGCGGTCTGGACATAGTAAGAATTCCACGCAGTATCGTTCGCCACGTCCTGGATCCATGCAAGATTGGACAATGTGCCGACCTGATAAGGATCTCCCATCGTCCCGCTCCCGGGCGGCTGAACGGGGGTTTGAGAAAAGGCGTACTCACAAAAGATGAGTGAGAGTACAATCGAACAGCTGTATATCAATCTGCGCATCTTTATCTCCTTATAAAACTTTAGTCGACCTTGCGAAGGTTACACAGTGAACCTTGCGAAGGGTATCCAGCAATAACTAAGGAACCTTCGCAAGGTTACTGCCCTCTTATTTCAACAGAACGAGTTTCTTTATCGACACGAATCTCTCGTTGTCGATACTATTTACGATGATTCGGTAGAAGTACACGCCGCTTGCAAACCTCGACATGTTTATGCTCTCGTTGAATCTTCCCGCGTTCATCTGTCCATAATTGAATTCTTCCACTCGTTGTCCGATGGTGTTGAAAATTTCCAGAACGACATTCGAACTTTGTTTCAAATCGAACCTGATGGTCGTCGAGGGGTTGAATGGATTTGGATAATTCTGGTACAGTGCATAGGACTTCGGAATTGCCGTTGTGACACTCAGTGTGTCGAGATAGTTGCTTGCTCCGCTCGACGACACGCATTGAAATTCGTACGAGTATTTGCTGCCGGAGTTGATCCTGTTGTCCGTGAAATCATAGCTCCTTCCCGTCGGGCTTGTTCCGATGCCTCTCAGACTGTCATTCGACGCATAGGTGGAGATGAGTTTGAATTCAGACGATCCAGGATCCTTGCGTAGAACATTGAAGCCGGCATTATTGAGTTCCGATTGAGTGCGCCAGGAAAGGGTGACCGAGCCGATATCGGGCAATGCTTTGAAGTCAGTCGCCTGGACGGCGAGTGAATGGTCCGCCGCGGTGAAGCTCCTGACCTCGGAATATCCGCTTGTCCCTCCGTCACCTGATGCCGTCACTCGCCAGAAATACCTCGTGCCGGCAGAAAGCGAACTCAATGTATCTATGAACGTCGTCAATCCTGTCCGATCGCTTACGATTGTATTAAATAAAGAATCCGTAGCCAACTGCAACTCATATGAATTCGCACCGAGTGTGGAATCCCACTTGAACGGGACTGTTGTCTGCATGTTGGTCTCTCTCGGAGTCGGTGATGCGAGAATCGGTGCACGCACGACAGTTCTGAACGAATAGTCGTTGGAATAGGCGCCCTGAACCGTGTCGAGGTACACCACGACACGCCAGACGTAATTTCTGTAATTCCATAGACCCGAAACCGCTAGTTGAGTCCCGGTGATACCGCTCGAATCGACAATGATGGTCCCGTTTGAAGAGTCGGCGACGATCTGCACCCGATATGAAGTCGCCCCGGACGAAGCGTACCAGCTGAACGTCGTGTCGGTAGGTACAGCAGTTTGAGAATGACCCGGGTAACTGAGGGCGGTGCCGTACGGCAGCACGGTTATGGTGGGCCTTGTTGTCTTTACCGTATCACCATTCACAGTCGCTATGAGAGTGCGCGCGGTCCCGACCCCGGAAGCCTGCCATATGTATGAATAATATCCTGAGTTCGTGTATTGGAGTGCACCGAGCGCTGAGCCGCTCGCCGTGCCGTCGTTCGTAAGAGTAATCGCGACAGTAATGTCCTGCTGCGTGTACGCTTGGTTCAAGTCATTATTGGCGATAAAAGAAAAGTATACCTGACCTCCGACAATTGTCGTCGCTTGGCTCACGGCCACATACGAGTTCGCGAAAGAGAATGGACGAGGATTGACAGTCACCTGCGAAGGGAAGGAATACACCATCTGATATGTCATGTAACCGGGATTGGGATTATAGATATAAGCGATTAAACCCGTCCCGGATCCCGGAGAAAGGCCTATAAACTTCGCCGAGTAGGTTCCATTCTGATTGTCGACGACAGACGTCAAATAACCCTTGCCATTGTCGTAAGGGTTGGTGCTACCGAATATCTGAATCTCGACATCCAGGCCCCCGACCGTCACGTTGTTACCCGAGCCGTCTTTAACCTGCAATGTCACGGAGATCGAGTCATAAATCAGTACTGAAGTAGCCGAGACGCTTAGCACTGAGGTGCTCGTGGAAAATGTTCCTGCGTTTACGGTCACCGTCGGAAGAGTTGTCTTCACGGTGTCAGTCGAAGATCGCGCGCTAACGCTTCTTGCGGTACCTGAAGTGGACGCTGTGAATGTCGTGTAATATTTCCCGTTACCGCTGTCAGCAACCGTTCCGAAAGAACCCGAGCTTGTTCCTGAGCCGGTAAGGAAGAATGTTATTCCTGTCAGGCCGCCTGTAGTCAGCGAGTCTCCGTTCGCGTCTCGTGCCTGCAAGCAGACGGTTGCGGACGATGAGGCTGCCAGCTGCGAGCGCGAGATTGTTATCGTCGAATGCGCGATCGAAGCTGTACCTGCCGAAACTGTGATCCCCGCGGGAGCTGACGAAAGAGGCGAACCGTTTATGTTCGCGGTGACTCCGTTCTGAGTTCCGACTGCAGTTCCGGTAAATGTTGCCGAATACGTTCCGCTACCATTCGTGGTCGCACCGAATGTGCCAGAGCTGGTGCCGCTCCCTGTTAGCGAGAACGCAACTGAAAGTCCGGAAGTGGAGAGACTGTTGCCGTTCACGTCCTTGATCTGGAGTGTCGCAGTAGAGGTTCCATTTTTCAAGATAGAGTCGGGAGACATGTTGATTGTGGAGTGTGATAGAGAATAAGGAGGCACCTCGTTCTGGATTACGCCAACTTCGTCGGAAACTTGTTTTACTGTCACTACGTCCGGCCGACCGTCTCCATCGAGGTCACCGACGGCAATGGCGCCCGGGAAATCGAATCCCGAGACATTGACCGATACGGGGGATGCAAATGAAATCGATCCTGATGTGCTTGTATTCCGCGCGATCTTTATGTAGTTACCTCCCGCTTCGCTTGCCCAAACAAGATCTGGCATCCCGTCGCCGTCATAGTCTGCAACCTGTAATGAGTTCTCACCCAAGGTGGATGACAATACGACAGGATCGGAAAACTGGATCGTATCGCCGGAGCATTCGTTCCTTCGGACGCGAATCGTGTGATCGTCGATCGATTCATATCCAATGTCGGGTTTCGAATCGCCGTCAAAATCGGCGACGACCACGCGCTCGGTACGCGCATTCTGATACCAATTCAATGCGGGCACGAAACTATTTCCGTTCACATTCATCAAGACGCTAACCATGCCAGATGAAGAGAAGGCATCGAAGTTTCCTCCAACGACCAGGTCGGGTCTCCCGTCGCCGTTGAGATCGCCGACGGCGAGGCTGTAAGCGTCCAGTTCGTTATTGAATACCGGCTGATGTATCTCGGCATCGTACGCTAGATTGAAAGTGGTGATCCCAAAAACCTTCTGGGTCAGATACACCCTCACTCGACCGTTTACATTCACGGCCGGATCTCCTGCATAGGCTATTGCGAAATCCGGCATGCCGTCTCCGTTGAAGTCGGCGACTACGACATCTTCCGCTCTCATGTTGGTGATATAATTCGGGACCCAGACCACGCTGTTATCCGGGAATGACGAGGGAGGTTCCTCGCCGACAATAAGCGCCAGGATACCGATGGACTGCCCTAATTCTATCTCTCCTGATTGAACCTGCCATGAACCGCCGGTCATATCGGGATTATTGAAAGTCTGCCAAAGAGTGAAACTCGGATTCGAAGAAGTGCCGGTGTTTCGGAAGAGGTTTACGCCCGACTCCGAAACTACAAGGAAGTCTGTCCTGCCGTCTCCATCAAAGTCGGCCGTTACGATTCGTTTTGAATAAGCAGTACCTGTTGACAGTTCCTGTGGTGAGGCAAATGAAATGGTTCCGGACGAACTCGTGTTGTGCAGATACGAAATCGTGCCAGCAGATGGACGGGTTATCAGAACATCAGGCTTTCCATCACCGTCCATGTCGACGAGAAATGGCACTGACGGACTTCCGCCGATAGAGATTGTCTGACTGAGTGTGCCGGATGAGGTGGACAAATCGCCCGATGAAAATTCCGGATCGAAGGATAGAGTGGAAATCGCAGTCCCTGAGCCGGCGACTTCGACGCTTATGGGGCCATATGAAGCTGAGACCGGCACGACGACAGTGAGCGACGTGGAAGTGGCGTTGCTTACAGTCGCTGTTTCCTGGCCGAACCGAACGGTGTTATTCGATGCGGTGGAACTGAATCCAGTACCGGTGATTACAACGGTGCTCCCCACTCTTGCTGCCAGCGGGTTGAACGAGCTGATCGTTTGCGCATACAAACCCGCAGCAGAACTTATCATCACAATTGCAATCGCGACAAGCCTTAGCATCTCTTTCATTTTGCTCTCCTTACTATCAACTGTAATTCAGACAGTTCGTCCTTTACAACGAAGCCGACCGCCCCTGCTTTTTCAGCAGCGCGACGGAAGAACTTATCGCCATAATCAGTCACGATAACAACCTTCGCCTGCGGATCGACTGCTATTATTCCGGCGGTCGCCTGGATGCCACCGACATCCTTCATGTGAATATCCATGAGCACCCAATCCGGGCGGTGGAGAAGGTATGCTTCCGGAGCCTCATTCCCATCTTCGCATTCAATCACCTCATCTCCGTCAAGCTTGACAAACCGGGTCAGAGTTTCACGAAATGTTTTGTTATCGTCCACGATAAGAAATTTCAATATGAGTCTTTCCATTTCACGACTAAAATTCCAATTCAAAAGTAACTGCGTTTTAGCAGATCGGAAATCGGGGTATACTCACTTTTTAATGTGGATTAACTCATGACTTCCGTGAGTTAACGCACGAGGGGCAAAGGAATTGGGCTAAAGCCCGCTTAGGAGGTTTGTTTTATGATGCGACCTAAAGGTCGCATCAAGTGCCAGACACCGTCGCATTAAGTGCCGGACACCGTCGCATTAAGTGCCGGACACCGTCGTATCAAGTGCCGGACACCGTCGCATCAAGTGCCGGACACCCTCGCATCAAGTGCCGGACACCGTCGCATCAAGTGCCGGACACCGCCGCATCAAGTGCCAGACACCGTCGTATCAAGTGCCAGACACCGTCGTATCAAGTGCCGGACACCGTCGCATCAAGTGTCTTGCGACATCGCAGCAAATGGCTTGCGGGGTGGCAACAAATGCCTTTCGATGTCGCATGATGTATTTTGCACCGGCGCATCAGATACATTGCACAGCTGCATCAAGTGTCTTGCACTTTTGCGTCACGAGTCCTGCAGTGCTGCATCAGGGGTCCTGAGCCATCGAGCAACTGAATTGCACCGTCGTAGCAGATGCCCAGTGAAATGACAACAAATGCGGTAGGCCGACTTTCACAAATCGAGGTGATGTTTGGAGAGGGCGGGTTTGATTTCTTCAGCGGGTCAACGGTCAGAGCAATTGGGCGGCGCGGACTAATCAACAGTCTGAAGTCTGAAATGAGATTTGTTTTTGATCAGCAGGCGAGAATTGAGGCAATCCGATTCAAGAGAAAGCAAACGATTCAGCGGGATTGCCGATTTGCGCCCGGCACGCGCTATCTAATATTAGATCAAATGGATTTTAAGGTCAGAATACTAGAGGACGGATTTGTGCTTTAGGGCAAGTTTCAGGAGTGAGTTGGTACCGTCGAGTTTGAGCTTTCTTGATATGTTTGCCTTGTGATTCTCCACAGTACGTTTGCTTATGAATAGCTCGTCAGCGATTTCCTGGTTTGATTTCAGCTCGGCGACAAGCCTAACTATGCGCTGCTCTGTCGGAGTCAGTTCTTTTAATTCAGGAGGGAGATGTCCACCCTTCCTTCTTTCCACCAGCAAACCCGAGAGCGAAGGGCTGATGTAATATTTGTCGTCCGAGATTGACTCGATCGCGTGGTTGATCTCATTTACCGCGCTGTCTTTCAAAACATATCCCCTCACTCCGCACTCCATTGCTTCAAGAAATATTTTGCGGTCATCTATCATGGTGAGGAGAATAACTCGGGTCTGCAAGCCGATCTGCTCTGCGCGCTTTGCCACTTCCAGTCCTGTCAATTTCGGCATCTGGATATCTAGAATCGCGAAATCCGGTTTCAAATCTTGAATGAGTGTCAGGGCGTCGGCACCATTGTCGACCTCTCCCACGATTCGCAGCGTGTTGTCTTTCTCCAACGACTGTCTCACACCAGCCCGAAATAGCGGATGATCGTCTGCAATGACGACTGTCCTCGTGTCAGCCACTGTCTTTCGCTCCAAGTGGGACTTTCAAAGTCACCTTCGCTCCTTTCCCGGGACTCGATTCCAGCCGTAGTTCACCGCCGAGTATTCTCGAGCGTTCCACCATCCCCGTGAGACCAAGTCCTTTATTCCGACTTCTGCCCGCTTCGCGAAGATCCATTCCCCGTCCGTTGTCTTTGATTTCAAGCGTCAACATCCGGTCAGATTTTATGATTATCACGCTAAGCTCCGATGCCTGCGAATGTTTGATGATATTATTCAGGCTCTCCTGGACAATACGGAAAAAATTTATCTCGCTCTCTTTACTCAGAAGATTGTCAATGTTATCGATCTGTAAAGTAGGTTGAATTTGGGATGATTCCGCTGCGACCTCCACCACGGACTCAAGCGCAGAGGTGAGTCCGATCTGATCAAGTTGAATCGGTCGAAGATTTCTTGAGATTTCCCGCACATGTTTTATAGATCCGGTAACATGCTCGACGACTTCTTCGAAATCTCTTGACCCCCCGTCAGCACTATTTCCAGATTGCAGACCGAGCAACAACTTGTTCTTGATAACGAGCAGATCCTGGCCGATGCTGTCGTGAAGCTCTGCTGCAACACGCTTCCGTTCCGCCTCCTGCGACTCGATGAGTCTCCTTGAGAATTCCTGTTGAAGATTCTGCTTCTTCTTTAGTGCGCTGACACGTTTGAGATACACGAGCGGACCAAAAGAAAGGAACATGAGCGCGACACCCGACCGAAACCACCATGTTGCCCAGAACGGCGGCGATATCAGAATTGATATTGACTTCGGAGTTGTGCCCCAGAGTCCGTCACTGTTCGCTGCTTTAACTTCAAAAACATATTTGCCCGGATCGAGATTTGTGTAGGTGGCTTCACGCCGTGATCCCGCATAAACCCAGTCCTTGTCAAAGCCATCCATCTTGTACGCATACCGGTTCTTTTCGGGATTAGTGTATTCAAGAGCGGCGAAGTCGAATGAGATGACGGCGTCGTTGTAGGATAGCCGCACCTCACTCGCGGCACTTATGTCGCTCGTGAGAGGACCGTTGCCGGGTCTCACCGATTTGTTGAAGATCTTGAAATCCGTGATTACCACGTCAGGAATGTTTTTGTTTTCTGGAAGACTATCCGGGTAGAAGATGCTGAAGCCGTTCACTCCACCGAAGAGAAGTTCACGTTCCCGCGTGAGATACTCGGCACCGTGGTTGAATTCGTTGCTCTGGAGGCCGTCACCGGCATCGTAGTTTCTAAAAGTGTGATCCGAAATCGAGAATCGGGACAACCCGCTGTTCGTACTGATCCACAAATCGCCTTCATGATCGTCCGCGATCCCGTACACGACATTGTTCGGCAGACCGTCGCGTACAGTGTAGTGCCGGAACTTGCCGGAGCGTGTGTCAAATTCATTCAGCCCTGAGTAGGTTCCGATCCAGAGAGAACTGTTCCTACCTTCCACGATCGCGGTCACTTTATCATCGCTCAGACTCGATGGGTCGCGCGGGTCGTGGCGGAAGCGGGTGAATCGTCCGTTCGGGATGTCGAGCTTGTCGAGTCCATCGCCACCTGTGCCCACCCACAAGCTTCCGGAACTGTCCTGGTAAAGGGACCACACCTCGTTACCGCTGAGACTCTCAGGATCCGAAGGGCTATTGACGTAACGCGTAAATGTCCCTGTCTTCTTATCGAAGCGATTCAGTCCTTCCCACAGCGTCCCGATCCACAGCGTGCCATCACGGGTTTCGTATAGCGTTTCAGGCGATGGACTACTGATGCTGTGATTATCTCCACGACGTGGGATGAATCTGGTGAATCCTTCCGAGCCGCTCTTACCGACAGTCATTCTAATCAGGCCGTCTCCGTTCGTGCCGACCCAGATCGTCGGCAATTTGTATGTTTCGTCTTCCAGGAGCGACCAAATAAGTCGCGGGGTAGTTGCAGATTGATACCAGGAATTGTTCGCGACGCGCGCCAGGACGTCTTTCTTTCGGTCGTAAGTCATAAGCCCTTGCTGAGTGGCGACCCAGATTCTGCCGTACGGGTCTTCGCAAAAGCTCCTGATCTTGTTCCAACCTTCGGGCTTGGCAACATCCGGACTCAGCTTCACGTGTCGAAACTTAAATTCCGCGGGCGCATACTTGTTGACCCCATCATATGTCCCGACCCAGAGAATTCCCTCCCTATCCTGGTACAGCGACAAAATTGAATTTCCGCTTAAGCTCAATGGATCGTTTGATATATTAGTAAACCTGTCCAGTTTATTCCTATGCTTATTGTAGCGTAGAAGGCCGCCGTTCCCGCCGTACCACATTACACCATCTCGATCCTTCAGGATTCTGTTTATGATTTGAATCGTGTCGCCCTTGATTTTCGTTGAGGCGGGACTCCACTTACCGTCTTTATATATGTAGAATTGATTCTGCATTGCGATCCAGATATGGCCGCCATCGTCCTCGGATATCCAGACGCAAAGTGTGCCCGGAACGGGAAGAGCCACCGGTGAGAATTTTCCCGTGGATTTCTCGAAGATTTCAAGCGATCCGAGCATCCCAATCCACAAATTACCTATCGCGTCCTCGAACAGACATTCCACAAGGCCTGGAGGAATGCTCGCGGCGTCACGCGGGTTGTGAGAGCACCTGATGAATCTGTCAGCCGCTCGGTCGTAGCGATCGAGGCCGCCCGAAGTTCCCACCCAAAGGGTACCGTCACGATCCTCACATATGCATCTCACCTCATCGTCGCTGATTGTGTTTTCACTTGTTGAGCTGTGTCGGTAGCGCACGAAACTTCCCGTAGCAGGAACGAACCTGTCGACACCTCCACCCCTGGTTCCCGTCCATAGCGTACCAGTGTGGTCCATGAAAACTACATTTACATAATTATCGGAGAGAGAGGTGGAATCGCCGTCGTCATGTTCATAATGGACAAACGAATATCCATCATAGCGGTTGAGTCCGTCCTGGGTAGCGAACCACATATAGCCGCTCCGGTCCTGGGTGATTGAAAAGACGGAGCTCTGCGACAACCCTTGTTCTATTGAAAGATGCTGGAACCGTATGTCTCTCTCCTGGGCGCGGGCGAGCTGAGGAGCGAGAGTAGCGCAGAGCAGACAGCCGAGGCACAACAATCTGAGAAAAATCAACAATCCAGGGAGACTCAAGCGGCAGTTCGTTTCCAATGAAAGTCATCAGCGAATCTGCGGAACGAGATTCGGAAATTTTCGTTCCAATCGGTCGATATAGTCATAATTGGTTGCCGACTCCCCTCGTATTATCGTATGCCTCAACCCAGACGGTAAAATAGAAGTTCCCCTCACCGCGGATGATAATTGAAATTCGTTCAGCGATCCGACCGGGCGAAGAAGCGAGAGATCCTGTCCCAGTATTTTGTCACGACGAATTCCGTTCTCAGGTGGCCGCCTTTAGTAAGAAGTACCAGTTCGATTCCGGTCCTGTCGGAAAACCTCTTTACGTCTCTCCAAGGGACAAACGGATCGTCCTTCGTGTGGAACATAAGGACTTTCGACGCATCGAATTCATCACTATGATATGAAGGATTAAAGAATTTTCCGGAAAACAACTTGTTCCAATTTTTTTGAGAGAGACGATAGCCGTTCCCGAATGCGGACCGGATGTAGTCCGAGTACTTGATTTCGGACGTCTCCTTCTTCTGTTCGGACGGTAGAATCTTCCAGTCGACTACCGGACAATTCGCAACAACTTTCTTGACTCGATCGTCCAGCGAACAAAGGATAGAAACAGTTCCGCCAAAACTTCCGCCAATGATGTATAGTTCATCCGGGACCAGCTTGAACTTTTTCCCGAATGCAGTTTCTGTAAAGCCTTTCGGGAGTGCGTCGAGAATTATCGCAATATCCTTTTCCGGAGACTCTTTCAGAAATTCACCGCCGCTCTCCCATGCTCCGCGGTACCGAGGATATATTACCCAAAATCCTTTGGCTGAAAGGAACTCAACGAGCTGCTGCTTCCTGGGAATCCCGGGCATGCCGTCGCAGAGGATTATGATTTTCTGCTTGGTTGCAAAGCGAGCCGGCGGAAGAAATTCCGCGACTATTTGTTTACCAAACCTGGTCCTGAACATTTTCAGCAAAAGATAATAATGCCGGTTATTTCCAGGAGCAAACTAGATTGCAGGATAATGTCCCGCCTGCTTGACGGGTAATTTTGGTTGGCAGGAGATCCGGCAGGTTAGCAAAGTCTCGCTGCAAAGGAAAATCCCGAAAAAATTTAGAACCGCACCCCCACATCATTGCGTTTGAGGTAAACGCATAAGTGAGGGCGCAGTTCTATTTGTGGCATTTAGTACGAGCCTAAACTCGTCATCGCTCCGCTACCGAATGAATTAAGTTCGCCCGAGTACAGTGTCTTCCCTTTGTCAGTCGCCATCTCATACTTCACGACTCCTCCAGGGACTCCGGCGGCCCTCCAGAGTCGCAGCGTCATGCCGGCATTCACGCCGAACTCAAGTTGATCACACGAGAAGGTTCCGGCTGCTACCGTCACGCTCACGCCTTTTTTAACCACGGCGCCGTCAATTGATTCGGGAGTTAATTGCATTGGCGATGTGTACCAGCCCTCTGTAACAGGCACTTCCTTCGGCGCATCATTACCCCACTTCTGCCTCATTCTCCTGACTGACTGCTGCTTTTCGCTGAACAGGACTTCAATTACCATCGTGTCCTTCTTATTCGAGATGTAATTCATCTGCCACCACTGCTTGCCGTCCGCAAGCTGGGTTAGAAAAGCCTTATGGGTTTCGAAGTCGTGTCCATTTTCGCCGGACATCGTCCAGTTCGTATACTGGCCGGCCTGGTAAGGAACGAGCTCGAGGCTGTATCCGTAGGCGCTGAACATATACTGGAACAGTATGGGGTACAACCGTGTAGCCATCATGGCCAACCCGCTGTTGTCGCCGCCGCCGGATGGAGCACTCTCTCCAGCGTTGGCAGGCGCGGGCATATAATTCGTCGTGAGTGTCTTGCCTCCGTCTGATGGCATCGAGACATTGTACGATGAAATGACTCTATCCTGGTACTCAACAGAGATGTAGTACGGACCCATATCGGAGAAATGAAGTGTGGCGATGCCGCTCGTATCGACAGTAACGGTTTCGCCGCAGCTGCAGTGCACGACCGCCCCCACAAGAGCAACGTTATTCGGTCCCTTCACTTCGACCTTCATGGAGAAAAGATGGATCCCCATCGTATTATAGCCGAAGCATCCACCACAGCCGCCGGTGGTAACTGCAAGAAGAGCTACCAGCATCAATCCTTTCAGATACCTCAAACGCAACATGAGCATAACCTCCTCTAGGTTTGTTGAGACAATTGATAGAAGAAACACAACTCAACTACAAATGTAACCGTCGCGCCGGTCAATTGAAAACTTATTTGACAACT
Source organism: Candidatus Kryptoniota bacterium (assembly GCA_036567965.1). Classification (NCBI taxonomy): domain Bacteria; kingdom Pseudomonadati; phylum Candidatus Kryptoniota; species Candidatus Kryptoniota bacterium. Next base: position 76,338 of record DATCTN010000021.1, on the reverse strand, counting down.
GTCAACTTCCTGATCTGTGAATAACTCCCGGCCGATAGTGTGTAGAAATATATTCCGCTGGGCAGACTCGCCGCATCGAATGTAACCGCGTAATTCCCGGCACTTTGCTGGCTTTCGACCAATGTCCTGTTTTCCCTGCCCAGGGTGTCGTAAACCTTGAGGGAAACCATCTTATCGGTCGGAACTGATACTCGATAACTGTGGACGGATTTAATGGGCTCCGATAGTTTCGTGAAAGTGAAAAACGAGCGGTAACGTCCGCGCTAACGGTTCCGATAGCATCTCTCCTCCTGTATCTCAATCGAAGATGAATAGGAACGCGTATAGCAGAAACTGAACAAATGTACGGTTTTTCGAAAAGGTGAATTATGACAACGAAGATTCAAATCAGCTTATTTTTCACAGCTTTCGCTACGAGCTCGGCGCGCGACCTGACGTGAAGCTTCTCGTAGATATTGTGGAGGTGAAACCTGACTGTATGCGAGCTGATGAAAAGCTTGTCGGCGATTGCTTTGTATGAGTGCCCGTCGACAAGACACTGGAGCACTTCGAGCTCTCTTTTCGAGAGCGTCGCGGTAAGATTACTGCTGTCGCTGACGCGGAAGTAGCCCATCACCTTTCTAGCAATCTCGGGCGACATCGGCGCTCCTCCGTGGTAAGCGTCTCTGATGGCGTCAAGGAGTCTCTCGGAAGATGTGTTCTTCAAGATGTATCCGACGGCGCCGTTGCGGATGGACTGGAATACCTTCTCATCATCGCCGTAGATGGTGACCATCAGTACTTCCACCCTCGGGTACTGTTCCTTGATCATCTGAACGCATTCGATCCCGGACATTCCGGGAAGGCCGATGTCCATCAGGATTACGTCAGGAGTGTTTTCCTCGACACCACGCAGCACTTCGGAACAGTTCCGGTAAGCTGCTTCACAAGTGAACCCTTCTGAGTGGTTCAGAAGCCATGACAACCCGTTCCTAATCTCGTCATCGTCTTCAACGATCGCCACATGGACGATGCTGTCTTCGGGAGGGGGAGAGGTCATCTTCCCGCTTTCTGCAGAATTACTCTTCTTAGTATCACGCAATGTCAATCCTAACGTTTATGTCTGGGAATCGCAACTGAACAAATGTACAGTTAGGGCCGGAGCGGAATGGTGAGCATAATGCTTGTGCCCTCGCCTCTTGACGACTTTAGCCTATATGTTCCTCCGAGCTTTTCTGCCCGACGCCTCATATTGACGAGCCCATGTCCGCCCGAGTGTTCTTGAGGGACGAATCCGCTTCCGTCGTCAGACACTCCGAGCTCGATGTTCCTGTCCACCACTTTCAAGCCGATGCTGACCGATCTGCAACCGGAGTACTTTATCGAGTTATTCAACGCTTCCTTCGCCACGAGAAGAAGTGTCCTTAATATTTCCGGATCTATTTTTGTAGAAGAAAACGATTCGTCGATTTGAAGTGCAAGAGCGACTCCTTTTCCCTCGCACATCTCATACGAATACGACCGCAGCCGGTTGACAAGATCGCCCATAGTCATATTCTTCGGATCGATCGACCACACCACGTCGCTCATAGCGTCGACAAGCTCACGGGCGTTCGCTCCGATCCTGAGCACAATACTGTTTGGAGCAAAGTCCCCGGACTCCGAAGTCTCGCTCCGTGTTTGAGCATCTTGAAGTGCGTCCGGTGTTTTCCCCTGCTTTAGCGCGACGTCCGCGAGAATCGCTATCCTGGTCAAGCCTGAGCCGATATCATCGTGAAGATCTGTCGCAATTCTCGACCGAACCCTCTCTATCGCGAGGAGCCTGTTTATCCGAAGTCTGAAGAGAATGTAGATGATGGAAACGATAAGTAACGCAACACCGGCTACAAACCACCACGTACTCCAGAAAGGAGGCGTGATAAGAATGGAGATTACAGCTTTGCCGGTGCTTTCCAGTCCAGCCGTGTTTACTGCTTTCACTTCGAAAATGTAATTCCCCGGCTTCATCGAAACATAGGTCACCGGTGCCTTTGTGGCAACTTCCCGCCATTCATCATCCGCACCGCGCAGGATATATTTATATCTCAACTTCCCTTCGTCACGTAGACTCACACCGGCAAAATCAAACGTAAGAGTATTACTGTAATAAGGAAGTCTGATCGAAGAATTGACTGGCGTTCTATTTCCGTTCACACGGAGATCGGTAATATAAACGAGAGGGGGAACCCCATTTTCAACTTCTGCATTTTCATCCATAATCAGAACGTCGGCGGGTCCTCCAGCCCAAATGAGTCGACTCACTGAGACGCCGCACGAATGAATGGGAAAGTTCCGGGTGAATTCTTTCCACGTATTCCCTCGAGTGTCATTGCGAGTGCGCCCCTGAAGCCCGAGTTGTGTGCCGACGAGTATGCCTATCCGCTGATCGAAGGTGACAGCCCAAACATCGTCGCTCATCAGACCATCCTTCACTGTCAGCGTCGAGATAGAGTCACCGTGCATTAAAGCGACTCCGCCGTATCTTGTTCCTACCCAGATGGTTCCGTTGTCGTCCTCGCAGATGGCACGGATGGAATTGTCGGGTAAGCCGTCCTTCGTGGAATACTTCCTCACTGTGAACTTGTCCCCCGAGTAAGTGAATTCCGACAATCCGGCTATGTAGCCCCCGAACCAGACATTCCCTCGAGAATCGACAAAAATGGATCTTATCGAGTTGTCCGGCAACCCATCGCTCGTTCCAAGTAAGCGGGTGTGTCTGTTATCTCCGTCAAGTTCGATTTCAAGAACTCCCATTCGGTCTACGCTCATCCACCCTCGACCAAATTGATCGATATACAGAAATATCGTTCCCAGACCGGCATGAATGAGCTCCACCTTGAACGACTTTGTCAACTCAAGATCGGATTCGGAATCGCCCTTTGAGATTATACGAAGGCAAATAATCCGGCCGAGAGTTGAGACCAGCCAAAGCTTAGTCCCATTCATTAATTGCACGGAGACATATGGATCGGTCAGGCTGTCGTTCTTCAGGAAGTGGAACGCGCTCTTAGCAAGTCCTGATTGCTCGCGCCAGATTTCCAGCACGCCGTTCTTTACAAGGACCCACATGTGGCCATAGTTATCGGACGACACCTGGGAATTATTAATTGGAAAGGCGAAATCATCTGCGGGGAATAAAAGATTGTTTCTGCTCGAGAGTTTCGAGATTCCATTTCCAGCGAAGCCCACCCATAAATCGCCTTCCCGGTCCACTATTCCGGACGTCAGGTCGGTCCCTTTCAATCCGTTTGAAGTCGTCAGGAGAATGTGATCGGACATTTCAGAACCATCCTCATCAAATTTGCAGAGTCCGTCAACAGTGCCCAGCCACATTCCTCCCTCACCATCATCGATCATAAAGACTGCTCCATGTTCAATGAAGTGCCTGGAAAGGTTGTTCCCGTATCGCACGATCGTACCGTCGGCGCACGAGATCCATAGCTGGTTCCTGGAATCGAATGCAAACGAAGATATTTCTTCCGTCGCTCTTTTTGAGATACTTAAAGCATGATAGTCCCCGCTCCTGACGTTGTATGCAACAAGAAAGACCCCTTCAGATACGAATAGAAGAGTGTCTCCTTTACAGACTATCTTCTCGTAAACACCTTTGCTAAACTCCCGACTTAAGAACGTCGATGAGTCGTCCTTCATTTTGTAGAGGCCATCATCAGTGGCACAATACAAAGTTCCAAAGTCATCTTCTGCGATGCCGTTTATCCTGTCAGACCATGCAGTGGTACCGACTCGATAGTTCGTAAATGTCCCCTGCTCAAACCTGCTGATTCCCCCTCCATTGGTCCCGATCCACATCACTCCTCTCTGTTGCTTGTCTTCCATGATGCAATTGACCTGGCTCGACGGAAGACCGTTCGCGAACGTGTAGTTTTGAAAAGTCAGGCCGTCATACACACTTACGCCGTCACTGGTCCCTATCCACAAGTACCCGATCGAATTCTGACACAACGCGCCTACGGCGTTAGACAGCAATCCTTCGCGGACAGAGTAATTCTTGAAATCGGCGATTTGTGCCCCACATTGCCGGCACAAGGCGATAAGTAATATTTGAAGCACTACGATGCGAGCAGTCAATCTGATACGCCAAAACAATTTCTGCGCAGGGAAATCAACTCGTTTTGCTTTCAGTCAGATCCTCCTTCTCTTTCGACAAAAAATAATGAGTCCCGTCCTCATGAGCAAAAGGTCCGGCGCCGACTCGACCGACCCTCACCGTCATGCTCAGACGGTCCGACCGGCTCCATCGTTTGGTGAGGTCCAAAGGACTATTGCGGAAATGGTACACTGAGGGAGAGAGAATAATTATGCCGAATAAAAAAGTTATAGATTGGGTGGTATACAATTTGGTGCGCTAGCATAATCTTCGACACCAGCATATATGACTCATTCACGTGTGTGTAAGTTCTAACGAAGGGGTGACCCGTTCAGCGGCTCGGGCACTGTGGCTCGCACTGGTTCGACGACACTTCGCATCGAAATTCAAATCCGTTCTTACCGGTCAGGCAGTCATATTTGTGAGCATCAGAATTTCAGCCACCGCTTGAACTTTCGCGCCGGTCATGCCTGTCATGCCCGCGGTGACGGACGAATTAACTGTGGCAAAAAAGGAAGCATAAGCTTGAGCCAGAGACTGGGGCGTTAGCTGCGTGCTAACCGCGGAGAGAAGTATGGTCTTCGCCGCTCCGCCAGCGTTTATCTGACCGTCCAGATCTGCCATCGTCGAGGCGTTCACTCCACTAATTCCACCGGTGAGTGTAACTATCGAACTATGATAAGACAGAAAAGAAGCGGCAATCAAGTCGATTGTGGATGATGCCGAAATAGATGTCACAAGAGTTGAGTAAGCGGTGTCGGCGTTATTTAGTTCTTCGTGGGTTGCTCCGAGCAATTGCAGCTGCGCCCGGACCGCTGTGCTTATCATATACGCCCTGATATCCGCGGCTTGTCTGCAAAGCGCCAGCCTGACATCGGTGCTCGCATTGACTGTTGCGTTCATCATCGCTCTGGCGACTACCTCGTGGACCTTAGCCGCCCCATCGGTGCTCAAATCGCCTGTAGTGTAAAGACCAAGCTCGTCTGCCTCATAGCTTCTGAATGCCGTCTGCACCGAGGTTTGGTTTTCGCCTGCGGCGTAGAGCGCCGATTGATAATCCCCCTGAGCGGACATCCTTGCATATATTATCGCCTGAATTCCCTGCTGCGAAGAATTTCCGATCGAGGAGTTCACCATCGCACTTTGCCAGGCGGATTCACCAGCTTCAATGGCTCCTGCCACCTGTGAATGAGCGGCGAGATTATATTGGACCGCGGCTGCAACTTCTGAGCTTACGTAGAGTCCCACATCGTCAAAGACAACCCCGTCTGCACCGACATCAGTCACCATCTTAATGTACACTTCGGCTTGAGCTGTTGTCTGAGTATTTAACGGCGCGCACGTTTCAGTCGCTCCTTGCGCAAGATTACTACTCACGACTCCTTCCCATTTGACTCCTGCCTTTGTCGCTATCACGACCGCGTTGGTGATATTTGTGGCGTCGCATGTCACCATAAAGTGACCGTTGGCGTCAGTCTGTGCCGAATCGGACATAGGACTGAGTGTTCCATCCGCAAGTACGCGTGCGGCTAAAACCACCGCACCCTGAACAGCGGCATCTGTCTTTCCTAACTTGCCCGCAGAAAGTGTACCCTGATCGTCCGTCACGGTTCCACGAATTGTCGACGACTGAGCTGTTGGGCCAGTTGAGCTGCTCTTACTACAACCGACGAGCGAGAGAATGGAAATCGCAACTGCGACCGCCGCAAACCTCGCGACGCACTCGACGAGTTTCTGTCTATCTATGATTGATAACGTTCTCACTACTCTCCTCCAGCTATTCCGTGTTGAACTGTTAAATCTAAGCTCAATTACTGTGCCGCTTCCAGCCATCAGTTTTGGCGAATCCTAAGAAAATGTCGCGCAATATCTGCATCCAACGCGTGCATATTCTTCAGGCCATATGACACTGTCCGGCCTTAGAAAATTCCCCGGAGCAACAAAATTCAGATCCGTGTGCTGAGAACTTACGGACAACTGCATCAATGATCAGGGTATACCATTGTACGGGGGGTAGTGGGTTCCTTACGCTGTCAGTGCCGCATATCCGTTCGGGCTGACAGAAGGGCTGGTCAGGATAATTCTCCTGCCCGGCGATCGGCAAGTACTTCTTTTTTTTCAGAGATGCAGGAGAATGTTGCGACGCAAAGAGAATCTTATTTCAAGACCATGCCGTCGAAATAGGAGTTGATCTCCTTAGCGAAATTAGATTTTATCTTCTCTTTCATTGTACGGAGCGCACGAGCTTCGGCTTCTTCGTAATTCAAGTGACCTTCCCTACCGTTTTCGGACAGTGAGATGATCGAATTACCGGCAAGATCGTAAACTGAGAGAGTGTAGCTCCACCTCACAAATTTCTGCTCGCTGTTTAGATCGATATGGACGATCTCCGTACTCCCCTTGATTATCAATTTGCCTTCTTGCGAGTTTATGAAACCGAGATCCGATAGGGTCTCGTTTATCATCGACGTGACCTTATCAAGGTTTCCGCCAGTAATATGGATTTCAAATGGTATGCCTTTCCTAGCATCCGAGCACATTTCGGAAATTTTGTCCAGCGTGTATCCGGATTTGGGCTCATATGTCATTCCTGGCATGATTATCAGTAGCTGCTGTCTCAAAACATCATTTATCTTGCATATAACTTGTGCGGCGTTCACGACAGCGTATCGCTTAATCGGATCGGTGAGCTTGTCGTATCCATCAAGATACGATGATACCCGAGCGTCGTTCTCATCTATCTTCTTAACATATATCGCAGCCGTCGGCTCTCTTTCGATCACCGCCAGGATATAAATTCTGCCAAGCTGGTCCGTATAACTTTCCGCATATCGAATATTGTACAATGTTTGTTGCGAAGAAACGGAAACATTCTTGTTTATATTTGTCTCACTCTCAAGTGATGACTGATTTTCCGACTTCATCAATTCCTTGTAGCGAGCATTTATGGTCTCTTCCGACTTGATATTTGATTCAAAAATCTTTGAGAGGTTCGATGCTGCGGAATTCTCCGCGTCCTTTCGCGAATCCCCCGATCCGACCGCAGTAAGAAATTGCGCGTTGGGGTAGCTCTTGTCGGGGTTATCAATCCACAAAGGACGGCCTACCTGCGTCGCAGGACCGGCAAGATTCAGCATCAATATGAACTGGCACAATATCGAGGTCGTCATTTATTCTCCGTTTCTTAATTGAGAAAAACAGACCTGAACAGATTGAGAGCATTCGCTCTCACCGTGATAGTTCCTTTGTCGTCAGCGTGCAGAAGTGTACCATCAGATGAATAGTACTTCAGAACCAGATGGTACGTTCCCGGATCGACTCTCACTTCCTGTACAAGTGCCCTTGCCGGAAAGTACCTGGAGAGTCGGAGATCCGCGTTCTCGCTGACGTCCACCGCGGCACTTGTGGCTGCCCTCGTCAGACTTCCCCAGACTCCGCCGCCAGTTTTCTTGTCAAGCTCTTCGTTCGCTTTCTCATTCAGGAGTCCCTTCACGATCGTCCGGATGATGGTCTTTAAATATGTAATTCCCTCGTGGAGTTTGTAAGTCTCCTCGGCGACATTTTCGATACTTTCAATCGTTTGCATGTTTCCCACTTCTCCGCCGTTGAGTTCCACCGTTACTCTTGCGACCGAAGTCCCCTTCTTCTCCATATATGGGAGAGAAAACTTGAAATGATAACCGTCTTTCATGCCGTCCCACGGGAACATCTCCAGTCTCTTCTCCTTTTTTCCATCCGACTGGTAAATTGCTACGGCGTCCTTGAAGGTATGTATGGTAAGGACACGAGCAAACAATTCGGGGGATTTGCCGACCAGGCTGACCACATCGAGCCTTGCTTTATCCTCGTCCTGGATCCAGCTGGAGACATCTGGTTTGTCAAAATCATAAAGTGCAGCTTCAGTGTTCCATGCTTCGTTGATCTTGTCAGCGTCGATCCTGGCATCGTCGTACTTGCCGTCGGTTCGGTACATCAGCATGCTTATAAACCTCGCGAAGGCAGAGTTGGTAAAACGATTCTCCGAAACCGAAAACCTTTTCTTGGCGTCGGGCGATTGGTTATACATATCCGCCATCTTTGTGTACTTGTCTTCCAGTGTAGCCAATTTGTAATCAGCACGTCTGACTTCGACAAACGCGTCGTCGAATTTGTTCTCCTCGACGTAATTCAGCGCTTTAAAAATGTTTAGATAGACGTTTTCGTAATCTTCCCCGCTATACGCGAGTGCGTTGTCATTCAGCAACAGCGATTCGATGCCAGCCGAAATACTCTTCGTATAAAGCTCGTCAATATCGTCTTCGGCAGAACTCAGAGACTGGTTGCTCCGATCTGTTTCATCGCAATAGTGATACAGCATCCCCGTGTCAAGATAAAATAGGACCCTGTCCTTTTCGGAGAAGTACTTTTTTTTGGACTCTTCAAGAGAACGCGCGGCCAGACTATAATTTTGCTCCGCGACCGCGTTGTCAACCTCCACGAAACCCTTCTTCTGAGTATACGTGGAGGAGCATCCTGCAACCACCAGAGCGCACAGAACAAGAGGCGCGATCCGGCTCCTCAACATCTTCCCATTCACCAGTTGTAGTTAGACCGCTCGACGATCTTCTTTATCTTCTTCGTATCAATCCACACTTTTTCATTCGTCTGGAGATCGACCAGCTCCAGGTCAACCTGGTAATACTTTACCTCGGTTCCTTCGACGCGATCGTTAATGTCCTTGATACTCCCGCGGAGTATGTAATCGGCGCCGGTTTCAGCTGCAAGTTTCTTTGCAGATTCTTCGGTCGCGTTGCTCTGCTGGTCGAGTCGTTCTTCACGAACCTCCTTGCGTTCCTGCTTGCTTGCTACGAATGTCACTTTTCCGCTATTGACGAGTTCTCGCTCAATGTCGCTTATAAATGTGTTCGTCTCGATGTGCTCCGAACTCAGATTGCGAACAGTCCCGACGATAACGGCGGGCTTCTTATCGTTCTTCGACACAAAGTCGTCAAGCCACGGACGCGACGTGAGGCTGGACACCATCTGTTCGGCAACCAACCGAGAATCAGTGTCATTCCATTTGCCACTCAAGTCGGTCACGTTATCGGAGGAGACCCTCGATACCTGCCTCGAGGAAGAACAGCCGGCAAGAATCAGGGTTACGAGCATCAAACTAGAACTTAGCTTGCGCATTTGGATATTCCCTTCATTGTATTCTTAAGAGGAAATCGCCTCACATTGAGTACAGCATGCGTTAATTCATCCATATTATCCACATGACATGGCTCTCGGCGCCTCATTATTCCGAAGGTGCCCGCATGAGAACTAAGTACAATCCCTGACGAACGTCACGCCAACGGTATACAACTTCCATTTTCGATACGGAACCGGAAATCTCTTCGCTCCTTATCTCTTGTCCCGAAGATTGATCGACCTTTTGCAGTGCTTTGAGAGAGACTCTAATTTCCCTGGCGAGATTGAAGCGCGCTTTTTTCTCAGCGGACCTCCAGGAGCTCGACTCGTAGAAGTACTGCGGCGCGACTCCCGTAGCGTATATGTAGCCTGGTACATCAGGGATCGTGTCAACCCATGCTGGTGATTTCCCGGAACATCTGACAACCTTGCTCATCGAATCCGGGATGATGCAGTCACGTTCCGACACGAGGACGAGCTCAATGCCGGGAATAGCGAAGACTGCTGCTCGGTTCGCTTTGGAGATGCATTCTGCAAGATAGGAACTGTCAATCTTCTCCTTGAAATCATTCCCCATCCAGTAAACACCCGCTTCCGTTTCCCAATAAGATTCACCGCCGGATATTTCAGCAAAGTGCTGGTGCGCAAGATTCTCGCAGCCGTTGAGGAAAGCCGCAGAGTCGGACGAACTTCTATAGAATGATGGTGTTACATACCCGCAGGCAGTCGGGCCGCACGTAAGACCGATCGGCTCGAGAAACCATCTCGGATAGGATTGGGCGTTCAACGATCCATATAACGCCAAAAGGATCGAAAGCGCCTTCATTCAATGACTCTGCGGCCGCTATGATCTACTTTGTTCCCTGATCTTGTTTGTACTTGTCGTACTTGTCAACTTCGTCCTGGAGCTCTTTGAAACTTTCCGAAGCCCTGAAGCGCGTGTACATTTGGTCGCTCTTCTTCAGCTGATCCATGAACGCCTCGTTCGCGGCTCCGACGGGATACTCAACGAGGACATAAGCTCTCCACATGTTCCCATCTTTCATTTGCCTCTGGTACTTCACACGACTTCCGGATAGAGTTGTGGAGACCACCGTCTTCTCGGCTTCTGTAAACATCTGGAGAAGCTGGGCATCATTTCCCGTTCCTGTTTCTTCGGTGAACTTTTTTTGCAAACCTTGTAACCTTACTTCGACCTGCCGCCCGACCTCTGACCGACCGCCTGTGACTGCCTTGTCGATAGCGAGTTGCAAATCCTGAGAGACCTGTGTGTTAGCAGCATAGATAAAATTCGGATCCTGTGGCACATTTGTGAACCAGTCAGGAATTTCTCCCGTATCTGTTGACTGCATCGGCTTTGAGCCGCCGCAGCCCATTAGAATGACTACCGCAACAGCAGACAGCAACGAAACTAGATAACGCATGACCATCCCTCCTGATTAGTTTGGTTAATACTGGAGATGCTTGAACGCGGTACTGAATCTGCGCTCACGATATTATTTTTAACTGACACTGATGACAACACCTCGCAACGCCCATAATGATGACGTTGTAATATATCTCAAGTCTCAAACAGTCTCAAGCGTCTTTGGGCACCATGTGAAAACAATCATACATGCCGCACCTAGTAGATTAAGGAAACAGGCGGCAAAACAAAAAGCGGCCATAAATGTTGGCCGCTAGTTATTCTTAACAAATAAATCCCTGCAATCGCAGACGATTCAGCTACTCACGCCATGAGAGGATATTGAATTTTCCGGTGGTGGGGAAATATGGGGGCGCGGTCGACGCAAACCTTGTATCGTATAAGTAGTTCTTCTTGTATCCGGTTACCACGGTCCCACTGTTGTTCGTATTGACGGCTCCGCGTGTGGACTGGCCGACAGAGCCAAGAATGTTCAGCGTTCCCATCGAGCTTCCCTGGTTATAATCCTGGTAGAAGAAGCTCCCGGATCGAGCGAATAATGCGGCTTGGATTGCCAGATTCTGAGTGGTTTGCTTCTTGATCATGATACTGTTGTCAGCCACAAGTCCAAGCATGTTCGTACTTGCGGGATTTGTCACCGGATTGTTCGCGTACGTGATTCCCCCCTCAATAATTATGTTACCGTTATGGGAGTTGCCATTTGCGTCAGACAGGTCGAATCCGCCCGATCCTGAGGCGCTAGCATCTAGACTCGTGCGGGTACCGGCTTGAGCGACAAAAGTGATGTCTCCATTCATGTTCCCAGAAATGTGGATGTCTCCGTTCTGGATCACAACAACACCGCTGCCGCTGGCGCCGCCGCCAAGTGTCGAAATAGGGATAGTCGAATCTCCCGAGGCGGGGACTCTTGTCACCATCGTTGCACCGTTCTTCAGTTCGGTGTGAAAACTGATCTTGGTCGGATCAGTGCTACTGAAAGTCGCGTAGAAATCATAGTTGTATGAAGTGTGAGTATCAGTGTTGTTGAAAATAACGGTTCCCGGAATGGAAGTGTATTGTGCAAGCGAGGTCGGAAGAGGAATGATTACTCCCGATTGGTAGCTTGCGCAATTCAGTCTATCTCCGTGCGAGTCGGGCAGCGACGAGGGATTCACTGGATTCGCGTATGGAGTCGCCAGTCCGGTGCCGGTAGTCACCGAACCCAGAAATGTCGGCGAGCCACTGATGAGGAGGCGACCATTAGTGTGGTACGGCCCATTCATCACTTCTCCCGTAATCCAGTTCACATTGTTATCATTATTTGTAAAGTAGGCGTACTCAGAGAATCTTGCAGGATGAAGGAGAATCTGCACGGAGTCTTTGATAACATGCCCCCTGAATCCGTTGTAACTCGACGCAACGGTAGCCAGAACATCGCTATCTCCGTTGACCACCATGTACTGAGTCCTCAGAGTGAAAGTACCCCCATTGAACGTGAATGGGGAGGTGGTGCTCATATTTGCGGCACTCGAATTCCAAAATATGGAATCTGCAAGGATGTTCGCAGCACTGATAGCTATGTTGTGGGCCGCAGTCGAGTCATAGTAATTTGCAAAATTCTCCATCGCATCGGTACTCATCCTGTTCCAGTACTGTCCCGCGAGTCCGAATATCATGCTGAATCCTAAGATGACTATTAATGATCCTTTTCCAACCATGATCCTTCTCCTACCTGTTCATTTTCAGGTTTCTTGATACGAGTCTGGTTTGCCTCCAGTATGAGTAGCTCTGAGTATAAGCTGTGTCGTAGGCGACAGTGGGCTCAACTCTGAGAGTAAGCTCGATTAGCTGAGGGGTAACCGAATCACCTGCGCTGTAAGGAAGCACAATCGTGTCTCCCGACGCCCCGAAATATATCATGCTGAATTGTGTCACTCCGAGATTTGCCTCGAGCGCGGCTCCTCCATCGACTTTTCTGCAGAGCTTTCTCACTCGAGGATTCGGACCTACATATGATCCCAAATACCATGACACCGTGTTTGCCGTCCCACTATTGTACAGGTCCGCGATAAATGAAATGCTGTCGGATTTGCCTTTCAGGATGTAATGAGTTGGATCAGATGTCAACATAGGATTCTTACAGTATCCGATCTTTCGAAAGTCCCATTCAATGTTCTGAATTATAGCCGTCATATTTTGTTGCACTGTAAGACTCGCCTGACTTGAATATGTATTCATTGTCGCTTGCGAGTTCATTCTCAACGCCACCAGAAGGAGCAACCCTCCGATGACAAGCGAACCCAGTATGTCGAGTAAACTTGTGCTGCCCATATTAGCTCCTCACCTGAAATACCAGTAACTGTAGATTGCAGACATGTAAACCTTGTCGGTCGTGTCTACCGTATTCCATACCCAGACATCGATTCGTTTGTGCCATGTTCTTGTTGCAGACGTACCCTGCAGATTCCCCACGTTGACATAGCAGACTTTAGATAGGACTTTGTAAATCCCGGTGCTTAAGTTGTACGTTTGTGTCAAGCCAGTATGATTAGGTCCGTTCCAGTCATCAAAATCATCCATGTCTCCACTCTCCTGACCAAGCGAACTCGGTGCAGTCAATTCACTCACCGCAGTGTCGTTTTGAAGGATCGTTGTTTCGTCGAAACTCTTGCTCTCGGCTTCCTCAATTGTGGAAGTTGCCAGTGAAACCGACTCCAATCCGATGTTAGAATAAAGGAGAATATTGCGGCTTCCATTGATGCCCCTGTTTGTGGTCAGGATAATACTTCCCAGAAGTACTATCGCGCCGATCGTGATCAACATTTGTCCGCTGCCCATTAACTCACCTTCACTTTCTCCAACTTTAGAATCAAAACCGCCTCAAAATGAACTTGACGGCCGCGGCCTATATTTCAAGATCTACCTAACGCTTTGAAAAAGAAAGGTGCAACGGCAACTCTGATCTATATCTAAGACTAATGGTTCTTCGCGTGCTCAAACGTCACCGGATGCGACCCGACTCGTGGCTCTCACATCCTCAAGTGTTCCATTTCTATGCCAAAGGCTGGACAGTACTGCCTGCGTAGATTCCGAGTACATGTTACTCAAAAGAGGTAATTTTTTCAGTGATTGAGGTCATTTAAGGAGCTTTCATCAAGGACGGGGTCTGCCGGAAAAAATGTAAGCGACATCTTGGTACCCAATTGTAACACTCATGTGCCGGAGTCGTAATGCGGGTTCAGCGATGACCGGTCAAGCTGATGAAATGCATCTACCTTGCGTATTCATCCCCCGAAATTAAGATCCAGTACCGGTTAATTCGACTTTAGGTCAAATTAACCCCTCTGAATTTTGAATCTCCACATTATATGATTGATGATCCCCAGATTGACCGCGATGAGCACTTTCCTACGGTCGCCATACTGACAATTTGGCGAGTATACTAATTGAGGATAAATATATCCTGTGTCATATGAGTAACGGTTACGTAAACTTTCACAAAACTTACTTCGTCGTTGCCTATGATCTTTCCACAACCGATGATATATATCTTCTGGGATGCGGCCTGGATATGCGTCGTATCTCCCGGAACATAAGCATTTCCGGTTGGAGCTGTAGGGCTCGCCGTGTAACTACCGTTGTCATTCCCCGTGTCCGCAGACATGATGTAGAATCCTTTGAAGTCTTCACCGCCGCCGGCCATCGACACGGGCCTTCTGTAATAAGCCTGCGCCTTCCATGCAAGGTTCTCAAGATCGTTGATCACCTGATCACGGTTCGAACTCTGTTGATTGCTTTTGAAGAGCGTTATCCCAATTGCGATGGCTATCCCGACAATCACCACCCCAAGTACGATGAGCAAAAGCTGCTGGGTACCCATTTGCTAACTCCTTATGTGGACGTCTGGTTTTGACACACGACATCTCGACGCCCCCTCTGGCGGTGAATTGTCATCTGGCAGAAATGCATGGCCTTATGCACTTTGTTCTAAACAAGTTAGGAATTTCCTTCCAAATTCAAAAATGATGCAGGACACTTTGCCCCCTTTTTTACCTCACATCAACCGGGCTAACCAGCGGCCTGCTGAGCCAGCCGTTCAAGCTCTTGCCAAAGGTGCATCATTGCAGGACCATCTCTATTGCGTTCAGTTCAGCGTCTGTGAAACTCAGATTATCGACCGACTTCAAATTGTTTCGCAACTGGTCCACGCTGCTCGCCCCTATGAGTACTGATGTTATTCTTGTATCCTTGAGGAGCCAGGAAAGCGACATCTGCGCCAGACTCTGACCTCTCGACTTAGCTATCTCGTTGAGCTTTTTAGCTTTCGAAATCTTCTCCTCTGTAATTTGCTCAGGTCTGAGGAAACCATGAGGCTTGGAAGCACGCGAGCCGCGCGGAATTCCATTGAGGTAGCGATCCGTAAGCAAGCCCTGGGCGAGAGGTGAAAACGGGATACAACCAACTCCATACTTGGCGAGTACGTCTAGTAGCCCCTCTTCTACCCAGCGATCGAACATCGAGTAGCGTGGCTGGTGAATCAAGCAATGAACCCCCATTCTCTCAAGCGTCTGGATCGCCGTGGCAGCGACATCGTTTCTATAATTTGAGATTCCCACGTACAGTGCTTTCCCCTGCTCCACGATGTCGGCAAGTGCGCCCATGGTTTCCTCCAGTGGAGTATCAGGATCCGGTCGATGAGAATAGAAAATGTCGACATATTCAAGACCCATTCTGAGTAAGCTCTGGTCGAGGCTGGCTATGAGATACTTGCGCGAGCCCCACTCTCCGTAAGGACCAGGCCACATGAGATAGCCGGCCTTTGTGGAGATGATCATCTCATCCCGGTAGGACGAGAAGTCTTGTTTCACGATCCTGCCGAAGTTTGATTCTGCCGAGCCGGGCGGCGGGCCATAATTGTTCGCAAGATCAAAATGAGTGACACCAAGATCAAAGGCACTCCAAAGAATTTTTCTGTAGGTCCGATCCGAATCAACCCCGCCGAAGTTGTGCCATAATCCAAGCGACACCGCCGGCAACATAACGCCGCTTCTTCCACAGCGCCTGTAGCTCATTCTGTCGTATCTCTTGTCTGAAGACTTATACTTCTTTTGACTCATTACGATGGTTCCACTTTAGTTGACGATTAGTTGGTAAGAGATTATATCTCTCCATGACCGTAAAAGTCAAATCGATCGCTCCGTGCCGGGCCGGGATAGTTGTGCCTTCTGCAATTCAATCTCCACCCTGAGGAGCTAACATTTTCAGATGCGTGACGTCATTATCGAGATTCCATTTCTTCAATTCATCCGGGAACCAATTCAGATCTCCGATCGCAAAACCGCCGATGGCGCCCGAATAGATTCTCTTGCTCGCATAAGAAAGATCTTCGGGAATTGGATATGTACCACGAGACGAGTTGTTGTAAACAAGTGTCAGTTCCCTTCCAGACACATGCGCGATTGGATCATTGAGACTGTCGGGGTCATAACCCCAGAGTATATTGTTCCGCGGATGAACCGAGTACCTGTCTCTCAAAAATCTTACAATCTCTGTCACGTTTTGAGGCATTCTCGTGACAAGTGGATTTACTCCTTCGATCGATCCGGTATCTTTCATTCCTGTATGCCAGGTGAACATAGATGCAGTTCGTGAATTCATTACCGGTTCCGGGAGAATCTTTCCTTCCGTCGATGTAACTGTGTCGTTGTATGAGCGGTAGAAAGGATAAAAGCTGGACGTATCGAAATAGACAGCGTTGTTCGCGTAAATCAGAACACGCCCCGACTCTCTTGGGTCAGAGGCGGCAATCGTTTTGCCGTCGACTACAAGAGTATCCGCGCTTAACGCCTGCCCATACAGAAGAAGATCGGGATCCTGCCGCGGACGGTCCTGCTGCCTTTCACCCGTGAAGTGGCAATTGATAAGCAAATTGTTCGCGATGTATGCTTCAGTGTAGTAACTCTCCAGCCAACAGAACTTCGCACAATTTACTACCGTGTTATGATCACATAAATAATAATTCAACCCGATCCCCTGCGACTGCAGCAATCCGAATCCAACGTTCTCAACTGTATTGTTTACCTCCACAAGTGTGTCTGCAGGAGCCGTATAGTAGATTACTCTCCCTGCCCACCATTCGTTGGTGTAATTCGCATTGCGAAACAAATCGTTAGTAAGGTGTACGGTGGTCCACTTCGATGCGGCGTGAATAGCCGGTCCCTGGCACCATTCGAAGATGCAATGGTCAACACTCAGGCGCGCGCTGTCCTGCTCCACCAATATAGGCTCCCAGAGCTGCGCTCCTGTGGACACCCAGGCCAGGATCCAGACATTCTGAAGTTCGAAGTCACCACGGACGACAAACAAACGATCCGTATCATAATGACCTGTGCTATCAGGAGAATGTTGGAGCACCGGAGGCCCCGGGTCAATTCCGGTCTGAGGAGCAGGCTGGCCGACGATCCGCAACTTGTACCCTTCGTTGATCAACGGAAGACTGGTCACATAACGCTCTCCTCTCAAGAGGACATACACCCTCTTCAGATCAGCTCTTTTCCCGTTCGTCAAGGTATCTCCTGTAATTATTCTCACCATCTCGTTCGGTTCGCGATTGGGGATGAGGAGGGTGTCGCCCTGCTGTGCCTGAAGAGACAAGGGTGCGAGGAGGATCAGACAACTCATTTCTCGAAAGGTAGCGTTCATCATGGATTCTCCGAGATTTTTCCAGCTATGGAGTCCCCCGCGCAAATGCAACAGTTGCGAAGAGAAGCGGACGATTAAAGCAACGCTTCTTCAGGAACCCTGCAATCATTTTACTGTGCCCCCAAAGAAGAATCAAATTTCTTCGACACTTTTAGGTTTCCGTCCCATCATCGTCAGGACTTTTCAGTTTGAGGTTTCAAGTTCATCGAGCTTCGTTTGCGCATTATCAATTGTGACTCCGTCTTATTAACTTCCTTCTGCCGTAGGACAATGGGAAAATTGGAATGAACGTGTTTCTAACCGGCGGTACTGGCTTCATCGGATCATACGTCGCCATGGAACTCCTCTCACGGGGGAATAACGTCACTATCCTCGCAAGGGACAGGAATAAGGTCCCGGCATTATTGGACCAGTATGGCCTTGAAGTCGTGGAAGGCGACCTGGGGGACGGAGCTCTCCTTGCAATGCTCGTAGAAGGCAAGGATGCGTGCGTGCACGTGGCGTTGAAGTATACAAAGGAGTCTGCCGCGGAAGTCCTCGTAGAAGACACACTCCCCACCGTTCTTATGGCCGATCTCGCCGCAGCAGCCGGGGTGAAGCAATTCTTGTACACTTCTTCGACTGCAGTCAACGATTATGTATA
The DNA here is from genome assembly GCA_036567965.1 of Candidatus Kryptoniota bacterium. Lineage (NCBI taxonomy): Bacteria > Pseudomonadati > Candidatus Kryptoniota > Candidatus Kryptoniota bacterium. Next base: position 58,290 of record DATCTN010000021.1, on the reverse strand, counting down.
TATGGTTGAACAGAACAAAATAGACGGGCTGATATCGAAAGTCGAGACCACTACAAAACATCACCCGACCACTCTTTATGGGGCGACCAAGGCTGCGAGTGAGAACTACCTGCTCGCCGTGTCATACAATACTCATATGCGGGTGAACATCATCAGACCCGGATATACATTCGGAAATCCCGTTGTCACGGGCGCAAGCACACAGCGCGATAGAAGATTTGAGACAATCGTGAAGAATGCGCTGCGAAACGAACAAATAGAAGTAGTGAAGAACGACGGGACTCAGTTTATTTGGGCAGGGGATCTTGCAAAACTCTATGTCAGTGTTCTCGAGAGTAACCTGAACAGAAGGACTTATTTCGGATTATCGAGGACATTTGTTTCATGGGAGAATATCGCAGCGGAGGCGGTGCGAAAGTGCCGCTCAAAGAGTAAGATCATCGTCAGAGACAAGGGATGGAGCGACAACGTTACCCTCTTCGATGTCTCCGATATGAAATACGATTTCGGTCTTGAATTCCAAGCATGGCCAAAAATTGGACAGCATCTTGATTACCTCATCAGCTGTTTGTCAAGTCTGAGAGAAACTCCCCGCGAATAATCCCATGACATTCTCCGCAGGGAGCTCGATCATCGTCGGAACGGTGTACCACATCTTCCATGAAGAGTTCGTAACCGACGAACAATTCTTCAAGCGGGCCGACAGGGACATCGAGCTTATGACGGCAGCGGGGATAAGTCATGTCATGATTTTCCCGATGAGCCAATGGGATCCCGATACCAAAGAGCTTGTGTGGACGCGCACCGATTACATCGTACGGAGGATCGAATCATGCGGAATGAAATTTGTTCCGTTGCTTCTCAAGGAGGAACAGTGCAGTCACTATTTCCCCATCTGGAAATTCAGTGAGATCGAAGGTCTGTGGCAGCAGTACAATCTGAAGAATGGAAATAAGAACAATAGAGAAAACGTGGACTTCGCGGACCCGAGGGTGTACCCGCTCGTCGAAGAATACTTCAAAGCTGTGATTGGGAGATACGGCAGCAGCCCCGCACTCGCGTTCTACAACATATGGAACGAACCTCATTACAGCTCCAACGCCGAACATGTCATGGAGCGGTACCGGAACTGGCTGAAGAAGAGGTATGGAACCTTGCCGGCGCTCCGGCGTTCGTGGGGGAAAGAATACAACAACTGGCTTCAAGTATCACCTTTCCTGAATGACAACTGGGACTCCTCAATGCCGCAGATAGATTGGAAAATATTCAGGAACGAACTGAATGGAATTCTTCTCGGTGAATTGATTCAGACATTGAGAAGATACGACAAAACTCACGCGGTCAATGCAAACTCCGTCGGGACGACCTGGATGAGCTTCAAGGATTTCGGGTCTTACGATGTCGACGACTTACCACTTGCCGACAAGAATGATATACATGGAATTTCTTACTACCCCGACATTTGGGAACGCGAGCATGGAAATGAGGAGGTCCCATTTTGGCTGCACAACCTTGCATTCAACGCAGTCAGGTGTTCGGCGGGTAACAAGGACTACATCCTAACGGAGCTCTTCACGAACGCCCAGAATGGTCTCGCGCTCAACGGTTACCTGACGAAGGACGCGGTAACACTTTTAGCGTGGACAGCTCTATCCAATGATTGCAAAGGGTTAGTCTACTGGAAATGGCGGCCATTTACGCGGGGCCGCCAGTCGCTCGGAAGGGGACTATGTCGCGTCGATGGAGAGCTGGCACCCCGAGGTGAAGCGGTCCGCGATCTCGGAGCTGTGGTCCAAAGGTATGGTGAAGTGCTCAGTCGCGCCCACCTTCGAAAGGCTGAGGTCGCCGTCCTTGTGGATGTCGTAGGTTTGATCAAGACACTCGAGCAAACCACTGAAATGGCTACCAACAAATTTATGTATGAAAGTTATGCGGGCATCTTCAAAGCATTCCATGAAGCGAATATCGTGACGGACATTGTCAGGATGGACCGTGGTATCGACCTGAAATCTCTTGGACAATACAAAATTATTTTTCTTCCGTTCCAGATCGTCATGCGGCGCGAGTGCGCTGAGATTCTCAAGGAGTATGTGAAGCTTGGCGGTTGGATCGTGGCTGATGCACGGACTGCGACGATTGACGAGCTAGATTTTGCCTACACTACGAGTCCAGGCGCGGGGCTCGATGATGTGTTTGGAGCGACACGGACCGACTGGATCGCATCTGATAAGAACTCCAGAATTCGCATAAATGCTGCCGTGAAGAAAGAGGCTTTTCAATTCGAGGGAAGATATTTCAGAGAGCATCTCCACCCGAGAAGCAGCGTGAATATTCTTGGCTCCTTTGTAGACAACGGAGAGGTCGCCGTGACTCAGAACCGTTACGGCAAAGGGAGGGCGATCCTTTGCGCGGTGCCGCTTGGCGCGAGTTACTTCAAGAGAACGGACAATCCAGTGAACAGGCTAGTCCTGAGCTTTGCATCGGTTGCGGGCGTTACTCTCGGAACTAAGTTCAATTCCAACGATCACTCATACCTAGATATAAAAGTTCACGAGACCGAAACCGCGCGAATCGTATATGTCATCAATTCGCAAGACACTCCGAAATCCGGTTCGCTTGAGCTGGACTGCGACGGTCTTGAAGTGCGCTCGGTGAAGGATATCATCTCCGACACTGAACTCCAGTTCGCGCGACAAACGTCGACAATCTCGGTCCCGCTCAAAATCCGTCAGTATCAGGTGGTCGTCCTCCTTGTCGAGTAAAGAATCATCCGCCGCAATACCTCCACTGATCAGACTTCTTCCTAATCGAGTTTGGAGAAGCTATCTGGGCGGCAAGCTTCTCGACCAGCTCGAGGGCAAAGTTGACGCGGATGATTCTCATTTTCCAGAAGACTGGGTTTGCTCAACAACTGCGGCGATAAATCCGGGGCGCAATGAATCCGTTAATGAGGGAATCTCAAGGGTGGCACTCGGTGAAAAAGAGATCTCACTGAAGAATCTCCTTCAGAAATTCCCCGCAGAAATTCTCGGGCCGACTCATTTCGCAAAGTACGGATCGGAAGCTCAATTTCTCGTTAAGCTCCTGGACTCGAATATCAGGCTTCACATCCAGGCACATCCTACGCTCCAGTTCGCGAAGAAGCATCTGAATAGCAATTCAGGGAAAACAGAAGCGTACGTCATTCTCGGAGTCCGAAAGGAGATCAGCGAACCTTACATCTATCTCGGATTTCAACATGCACCATCAAAAGGAAGATTCCGGGAAATCGTACTGAAGCAGGAGACAAGCGAATTGCTGTCGTGCTTTGAAAAAGTTCCAGTTCATGCCGGGGACGTATTTCTAATTCCAGGCGGAATGCCTCACGCAATCGGCGAAGGCATCTTCATGATAGAGATCATGGAGCCAACGGACTTCGTAGTAAGACTCGAGTTTGAGCGAGGAGGTTACATCCTGCCGGAGCCATCACGGTTCATGGGTCGGGACGTGAATTTCGCGATCGAAATGATCGACTTCACCCAAACTTCCGGAGAGGATGTGCGGCGAAAACATTTTTGTCCTCCAAGGATAACGAGAAGCGGCAAAGGCGGAATCGAGTACATACTCATTGATGAAAAGCAGACCCGGTGTTTTGAAGTGTTACAGCTTGATGTCACAAACAAATTCCGGAGGAGATCCGACTCGTTTCATGTGGGAATCGTGAAGTCAGGGATCGGTTCGATGGCAGCAGGAGGCCATCGTGAAGGTCTCAAGTTGGGCGACAGATTTCTCATTCCCTTTTCAACAAAAGAAGTCGAGTATAAAACAGACGAAGGCATGAAGATGATCTTTGCTTACCCTCCGAAATAGAAGTCTCTCCTCCGTGCCTCCCCGGGATTTTTTACATTGATTTAGTCCACATCCATCGTTCTTCCCGGTCAAATGAACAAATCTTTCCTTGAAACGGACGAAATTTGTTCTGATTTTATCTATTGCAATTAATTTTGAAGGTCAACTTGGGCAAGCGGTCAGGAACATGATCTCCAGAGAAAGAGTCCTCACCTCGTTGGACCACAAGGAACCTGACATGGTTCCATTCGACATGGGCGGGTCTGCGGTTACGGGGATTCACGCGAGCACACTATATAAACTCCGACAGGCTCTTGCACTCGATTCACCCGGCACTCCGGTGAAAGTGACAGAACCGTACCAAATGCTCGGAGAAGTCGGAAGCGATCTCATGGACTCGATCGGGATCGACGTTGTTGGATTAATCTCACGCAAGACTATGTTCGGATTCCCCAACAAAGGCTGGAAGGAGTGGTGCCTCTTCGACGGCACCCCGGTACTCGTCCCTGAAGGATTCAATACGGCGCCCGAGCCCAATGGCGACATTCTCCTCTACCCCGAAGGTGACAAGAGCGTGTCTCCGAGCGGGAGGATGCCGAATGGAGGATTCTACTTCGACGCTATTGTTAGACAGGAAGAGATTGACGAAAGTCGCCTGGATGTCCGCGACAATCTCGAGGAGTTCGTTCCTATATCGGACGAGGACCTGAATCATTTCAAAATGGGAGCGGATCGCCTTTATGCGGAAACAGATAAAGCGATCTTCGCAACATTCGGCGGTACCGCTTTCGGTGACATCGCGATGGTCCCCGCACCCTGGCTTAAGAATCCCAAAGGCATCCGCGGTATAGAAGACTGGTACATCAGCACAATCTCCCGCAGGGATTTCGTGTACAAAATATTCGAGAGACAATGTGAGATAGGAATACAAAACCTCGAGAAACTATTTACACAGGTCGGAAACAAGGTAACTGCCGTTTTCATAAGCGGCACAGACTTCGGAACGCAGAGGGGACCATTCATTTCCGTGGAAGCATACCGCGATCTGTATCAACCCTTCCATAGAGAAGTGAACAACTGGATCCACAAGAATACAGGCTGGAAATCCTTCATTCATTCTTGCGGGTCGGTATACCGTCTCCTGCCCGAGTTTGCGAATTCTGGTTTTGACATATTGAATCCCGTTCAGTGTTCTGCAGCCGAGATGGAACCCGCCCGACTGAAGTCCGAGTTCGGAGATAAGTTCACATTCTGGGGAGGCGCAGTTGACACACAGAAGACACTCCCCTTCGGTAAGCCGGCAGAGGTGGCATCCGAAGTACGTTCAAGGATAGAGACGTTCGCGCAGGGTGGAGGCTTTGTATTCAACACAGTCCATAATATTCAGGCCAGAGTTCCGATAGAGAATCTCATGGCCGTGATCGACACTTTTAATAAGTACAGGAAATACTGAATTTACAAATCGACTTCTTTCTCAAAGGACTACTAGATGAACCAGATTCTTGAACAACTGACCACCTGCATCGAGTTCGGGAAAATCAATAAAGCGTCGCCGTTTCCGCCGGCGATGAAAGGTCAGGATGGAGCGGATGAACTTTGTAAAGCTGCCCTGGACATCGGGATCAATCCGGAGGAAATCCTTAACGACGCACTGATTCCCGGGATGTCGAGGATCGGCGACAAATTTTCTCAAGGAAAAGCATTCGTGCCCGAAATGTTGATCGCGGCCAAAGCGATGACGGCAGCGATGAAGCACCTGAAACCCTATTTCGCGTCGGGCGAAATAAAACGGAAGGGCGTGTTTGTAGTCGGAACTGTGATGGGCGACCTTCACGACATCGGCAAGAATATTGTCGCAATGACTGTTGAAGGTGCAGGTTGGGAGGTAATCGATCTCGGAGTCGACGTCAGGAGCGAGAAATTTCTCGACGCGATCGGGAAATATCCGGACTGTGTCGTCGGGATGTCCGCCCTTCTGACAACCACGATGGCAAACATGGGATCGATCGTTAGAGGAATACGCGACAAATATCCTGAGAAGGTAATACTTGTCGGTGGTGCTCCCCTGTCCGCTGATTTCTGCGCGAGCATCGGCGCGAACTTTTACTCTCCGGATCCTCAGGGAGCAGTCAAGTATTTGAACCAGCTCTCAACCTGAAAGAAGATGCCGAGATGTTGAACCGCAACATGGAAGAATGGGTTAAGTCCATTCGCAATTCCCCGAAGAGGCTTGCTATACCGATAATGACGCATCCCGGAATCGAGATTATTCGGAAGCGAACAATCGATGCAGTCAAATCTCATGAAGTACAATACTCGGCGATTATCGCGATTCAAAAGCGATTCGCCCCCGATGCTGCAACAATGATGATGGATTTGACGCTCGAAGCAGAAGCATTCGGATCCGACGTGGATTTTCATGAAAACGAAATACCTTCCTTGTCAGGTAAGCTTCTCGAGGATTCGGCAGCCATTGAAAAACTTGTCGTCCCTTCTCTCAATATGGCGCGCATCCGGCAGCAACTGAGTTCCCTACAGAATGTGACAAAGACAATAACTGACAAGCCTGTGTTTGCAGTCTGCATCGGCCCCTTCTCACTCGCTGGGAGACTTTTCGGGCTATCCGAAATCATGACCTCCATCCTTATCGAACCGGAGGCGATATCAGTTCTTGTTAGAAAATGCTCACTGTTTCTCGCCCAATATATCCTGGAAACAAAAAAGGTTGGGGCCGACGGAATAATCATGGCTGAACCAGCTGCAGGATTGTTGTCTGCCGATTTATGCGACGATTTCTCTTCTCATTATATCAGAGAAATTGTATCTCAAGTACAAGACGGCAGCTTTCTATTCATTCTCCATAATTGTGGAAATACCGGGCACGTAACCCGATCGATGATCTCAACCGGAGCGGGAGGACTTCACTTTGGGAATAAGGTCGACTTGCTCGACGTGCTCTCGATTGTCCCTTCCAATGTTCTCGTGATGGGAAACTTGGATCCCGTCGGAGTCTTCAAATCCTCCACCCCCGACAGAGTTCACGAGTCAACCGCCCAGCTCTTGTCGGCAACCATTTCGAAGGGGAATTTCATAATATCTTCCGGATGCGATCTCCCGCCAGGCACGCCGGCAGAAAATGTAGCGGCCTTCTTCAAGGCAGTCAGGGAATTCAACGCCAAACATGAGAGGAGAGTAATTGACGCCTTCAGATATTGAGACATATTCAATCGAATCGAAAGACATTATCGTTTCAAAATCAGAGATCGCTATTGTAATCGGATACGGGCCTGCAGCCGCTCCTCCTCAGGTGAACGAGACAATCGAAGAAGTCCTCGAGGACGCCGGGATGTTATGCAAAGTGGTCGGCGGCTACAGGTTAGTCGGTGGTCTAGAATTCGACGACGAGCAAGGCATGCTTATTGCCGAAAAAAAACATTTCGAGACCAGAAAAGTCGTCTTTCAACAACTCAGAAGATCGGAGCAAATCGCCATTTTTGTCTGCACTGCGGGAAACGAAATCATCGAAAAATCCAGAGCGCTCATGAAGGAAGGAGATTTTCTCAAAGGATATATCTACGATGTTTACGGTTCCCTGGCGGTCGAAAGCGGGATGGATTATGTCCAGGAATCACTGAAGCAGTATGTTGGGAAGCTTGGCTTGAAAATCACGAACCGCTATAGCCCCGGCTATTGCGGATGGGACGTATCGGAGCAAAAGAAACTATTCAGTCTCCTTCCCGACAGGTTCTGTGGAATTGAGTTGACAGATTCTTGTCTTATGCGCCCCGTAAAATCAGTGAGCGGTATAATCGGGATCGGAACATCGGTTAAATTCAACCCTTATACTTGCAGCCTCTGCGAGGATTCAGATTGTCTCTACAGGAATCTGAGACGACGGGATGACTCTGTTGAGTAATTGTGAAAGGTGCTCCAGGTGAACAGCCTTGAACGATACCTCGGGATGTTAAAGGGCGAACGAGTCGACCATGTACCACGCATCCCGATAGTGATGCAGTATGCCGCCGAGCGTATCGGATCCAATTACGGAGAGTTCGCCTCTGATTTCCAAGTACTTGTTGAGGCGAACCGCAGGTGTGCGCGTGAATTCGGTTTCGACCAGCTCAGCGCGATATCGGATCCATACCGGGAGACGGAGGGATTTGGCGGGAAGATAACTTATGTTCGCGATGGTGTACCGCGCTGCACTCACCCACTTGAAAATTCCAAAGACCTGTCATTCCTTTTAAAGCCCGACAGCAAAACATCGACGAGGATGGCGGACCGGATTCGGGCCATTGAGGATTACAGACGACTGGATTCCAAAGATTTCTCGATTATGGGCTGGGTCGAGGGACCTGCAGCCGAAGCAGCCGACCTGCGCGACGTGGCGAATTTCATGATGGACACGATAGAAGACAGCGGCTTCGTCGCAGACCTGATGGACATTTGCACGCAAGCCGGAATAAGTTTTGCGAAAGCACAGGTAGCTGCAGGCGCCGACACAATAGGGATCGGAGACGCCGTAGCGAGCCAGCTTCCGCCCGAGACTTACGAAACTCTGATACAACAGAGAGAGAAGTTGCTTGTCGATGCGATACACTCGTCCGGAGCATTAGTCAGACTTCACATCTGCGGGAATATCACCCACCTTCTACCGGGCATCGCCGGACTCGACGTCGACATTCTTGATGTGGACCATATGGTGGATCTCGCGGCGGTTCGTGAGGCCGTGGGCCCGCGAGTTGCGATCAGCGGGAACATCGACCCCGTCTCAGGTGTCTTGAGAGGGACACCGGCATCGATCCGGTCACACGTCGTGAACTCGTACAGGATCGTGGGGAACCCGTTCATGGTCAATGCCGGATGCGAGATTCCCGCGGGCACGCCGAGTAAGAACCTTCTTGCGCTTTGCGAACCTTTAGATTACATGGAGACAACTCGTTGAACCCTAAGAATAAAATAAAGGCAAGAATCCTGGCCGGAGAAATCCTCATTTCGGACGGCGCATGGGGTACCGAGCTCCACAAGAAGGGTCTCAAGTTGAACGAGTGCCCCGAACTGTGGAACCTTGAACACAGATCTGAAGTCCTGGACATAGCGCGAAGCTATGTGAGTGCCGGTGCCGACATGATCGAGACCAACAGCTTCGGCGGAAGCCGAGTAAAGCTCCACTCTTACGGGCTGGCAGACAAGACTGTCTTGATAAACAAGACCGCGGCAGAAATTTCGCGCGAAGCGGCCGGCGACCATGTGTATGTCCTCGGTTCAGTCGGACCCACAGGAAAAATTCTAATGATGGAAGACATAACAACCGAAGAATTGTACAAATGTTTTGCTGAGCAGGCAGAGGCGCTTGCATCCGGAGGCGCCGACGCTATCGTGGTGGAGACCATGTTTGATATCGAAGAGGCGCGCTGCGCGATACAAGCAGCGCGTGACAGTACTACATGCGAAGTGATCTGTACAATGACGTTTGACGGGAATAAAGAAGCAGGATTCCACACGATGATGGGCACAACACCGGAAGCTGCAGCAGATGCGCTCATCGCCTCAGGTGCAGACATCATCGGAGCTAATTGCGGAAACGGAATCGAGGCAATGGTCGACATAACGAAGGAACTGCGGCGCGTCGACGGCACCATACCGGTACTCATCCAGGCGAACGCCGGTTTGCCACTAACGATGAACGGGAAGACGGTCTATCCTCAATCACCGGAGGACATTGTGTTGTGGATAAATCCGCTCATTGAAGCAGGCGCAAACATAATCGGCGGATGCTGCGGTACAACGCCTGAGCATATCAGGAAGATCGCGGAAGTCGTCCGATCGAGAAAGTGAAGATCGTTCCACGTCGAATCGAGGGGGAAATCGAATCTGCCGATTGATGATATTGATATCCCAGTCGGGAAAAGAAAGAACCGGGCATGACGATGAATGACTCTCAGGAAAATCAGAAAGACTCTTACTCCCTACTAATTACGTTGGTCGCGACACTCGGAGGATTGTTGTTCGGATATGACACGGCGGTCATATCGGGAACGGTGAGCGCACTCAACTATTATTTCGTACTCCCGAGAGGGCTGGCGGAAACGTCGGCAAATTCTCTCCTCGGATTCGCGGTCTCAAGTGCGCTGATAGGATGCATTATCGGCGGCGCGATAGCGGGATTCATGAGCAACAAATTCGGACGGAGAACATCGCTCCTTATCTCCGCGATACTTTTCATGATAACATCGGTAGGTTCCGCACTTCCGGAATTGGGTTACAAGGCAATCGGAACCGGCGGTTATTCATTTCTGACGCAATTCACCATTTACAGGATCATCGGCGGGATAGGAGTGGGGATGGCATCGCTTCTCTCCCCAATGTACATCGCAGAAATCGCGCCGGCGCGGAAAAGGGGCAAGCTTGTCTCATATAACCAGCTCGCAATAATTATCGGGATGATCCTTGTGTACTTCGTGAATTATTTTGTCTCATTCCAGGGAAACGAGGTGTGGTTGAACGAATCAGGCTGGAGATGGATGTTCGGTTCGGAAATAATCCCGGCCTGTCTTTTCTTCATTCTTCTGTTCTTCATCCCTGAATCGCCGAGATGGCTTATCATGAACGATCAAAACGAGAAAGCTCTGCGGATACTCATCAGGGTTAACGGAGAGGAGGACGCGCGTCGCATTATAGATGAGATCAAGAACTCCTTCGCGTTCAAGCAAGGAAGACTCTTGTCATTCGGGCTGAAGTTGGTGATGATCGGAATTCTTCTGGCTTTCTTCCAACAATTTGTGGGAATCAATGTCGTGCTCTACTACGGCCCGGAGATTTTCAAGAACCTTGGCAGCGGGACGAGCGCCGCGCTCCTGCAAACACTAATCGTGGGATCCGTGAATTTTCTTTTCACTATCGTCGCCATTACCACAGTCGACCGGTTCGGACGCAAGCCTCTTCAGTTGGCCGGGGCGGGAGTAATGGCGATATCAATGATCGGCCTCGGTTTTGTATTTCAAACTTCCAGCCTCGGCATCGGCGCGCTCGTGTGCATGCTCATTTTCATGGCCGGCTTTTCTTTTTCGTGGGGACCGATCGTATGGGTATTGCTGTCCGAGATTTTCCCGAATGAGATCAGGGGAAAAGCGATGTCAATTTCAGTGGCGGTGATGTGGATTTCAAACTATCTCGTGTCGTGGACATTCCCCATGCTCGACAAGAGCACATTATTGACACAGATGTTCCACCACGGGTTTGCGTACTGGGTATATGGTCTGATGGCGATTCTCGCCGGACTGTTCATGTGGAGAATGGTTCCGGAGACGAAGGGCGTATCCCTCGAACAAATGAACGCCCTCTGGAAAAAAAGCGGAACGAACTGATTTACCCGGCAGGATGCGCGCCCGGGACGAAATGTACAGAGCTTATCGGCCGGAGGAACTGTCCGGTTCATTGCCTTTCGACTTGTAGTAATCCGGATAGAGTTTCGCGGCACAATCGGGGCAAATGCCATGTGAGAACTGCGCTTCTGAGTGACTCTGTATATATCCTTCGAGCTGTTCCCAATAGCCTTTATCGTCGCGGATTTTCTTGCAGTTAGAACAAATTGGAATCAGGCCGCCGAGCGTCTTGATGTTTGCCAGTGCTTCCTGGATACGAACGTTCAGTTCCTTCTCCTTTGCGAGGAGCTGCCAAACACGCAATCGATAGATTCCGAACGCCACTCCGCAAAACAATAATATCATCAGGATGTAGAACCAGTAGGTTTCGTAAAAATGCGGCTTCAGGTTAAAACTGAATTCAGCTCCCGAGTAATTCCAAATTCCGTCGTTGTTGCACGCGATCACACGGAACTTGTATTCTCCGGGAGGAAGGTTAGTATAGTAGGCCACGCGTCGCGTTCCCGGATCAACCCAGGTGTTGTCATATCCCACCAGTTCATATTTGAACATCACCCGATCTGGAGCGGCAAGACTTAACGCCGTGTAGTGAAACTCAAGCTTGTCTGTCCCGGGCGGTAACACAACAGATCCGTGGTGAGGTACGGCCATATTGTCGGCAACGACCTGCTCAACAAGAACCGAAGGTGCAATTTGATTTAATTTGAACTTTCGCGGATTAAAAGTCACCGCGCCCTCGCGAGTCGCGAACCAGATATTTCCGTGCAAGTCTTTCCAGCCGGCAGGCTGCCAGAACCCGAAGCACTCTTCCCGCTTCATTCCGTCTTCGACGCCAAACACCTTCGTCTGGATACTATCGACGCGGCGTGCGGCGAAATCATTCAACTCCGTTAGCGAGACCAGTCCTACCCCCCTCGGGCTGCTGAGCCAGAGGCCGCCGTCATTGTCGCCGACAACACAGAATATAGAGTTAGTGAATAGTCCGACGCTTGTGTTGTACGCTGTGAATTTGCCGTCATGATAACGCGTTAAACCTCCCTGGGGAGAGCTGATCCACAAATTCCCCTGGTGATCGTCATAAAAAGAACTGTTCCAGTTTCCCGCGAGTCCGTCGGCGGTCGTGTAACCGGTGATCTTCCCTCCTTCAATTTTTACGAGCGAGTCTGCCGCTCCCACCCACAATATGTCGCCGCTCCTTTGCCAGTAGAAACACATGACAGCCTCTGCAGCGGGATACTCCGCACCGCTTGAAATCTTATACGGTGAGATCATCCCGTTCTTAAACCTGAAAAGGCCTGTGTGGTCGACATATATAATGAGGCTTCTACTATCTTCAGTTATGGCGGAGATCCACTTGACCGGGATTCCAGCTTCCGATTTATAGGAGGTCAGGATGCCGTCTTTGATGCGGTTGAGCACGCCGGTCTGGCCGATCCAAAGACTGCCGTCACGCGATACGTATGCGGGACCAACCGAAATGTTGTAAACCCTCGTCTCACCATTCTTCATGGCTGTGACACTCGCCCCCTGATCGCTCAGGAAATAGAGCGTACCATCTTGCGTCTCCAGAACACTGGATAGGTAATTGCTGGCGAGTCCTTCGCTCGTCGTGTAGGTGGTCATGTTTACGTCTTCGAACTGATTCAATCCGTTCGACGTACCCACCCACAGACTTCCTTCATTGTCTTCTTCGAATGAAGTTACATTGTTGTCGGTCAACCCGTCGTTCTGATTATAAGTCGTCCACTTTCCGCCATTAAACCTGCTGAGGCCGTTTCTTGTGCCGACCCAGATATTTCCATCCCGGTCCTCAAATATGGAATTGACATGGTAGTCTGGTAGCCCGTTGTTCATACCGAAAGTAGAGATCTTTCCATTTATCCAATAAGCGAGCCCGCTGTAAGACCCGATCCAGACACCTCCCCGCTCATCGGCAAGAAGGCATGTTGTTACGTCGTTGGGCAGGCCGTCTTTAGACGAAATATTTTGCATCCTGATAGATCCGGACTTATCCGTCAGCAAAGATTCCGGGAAAACAAATACGCCATCATGCGTTCCAACCCAAATCCTTTCGAGAGAGTCTTCACAAACAGCTGCAACGTAGTTCGGGCTTTCAAGGATCGGTTTGAAACCTCCTGCCGTAAATGTAAATAGCCCGATTGAAGTGCCAATGAGGAGATGTCCCGACTTATCTTCCATTAACGACCATACTTGAGTGTCGTAGAATCCCTGTTTCAATCCGTAGACAGACATGCTGTCACCACTCAGTCTGCGGAGTCCGCTGAATATGGTTCCGATCCAGAGACTTCCGTCGCTCGTCTGGCACAGCGCTGTCACTGTTTCCCTGTCACGCGGATTTAGTGGATTGGTCGGGACATTTGTGAAATTCACTCCGTCAAATCTAAACAACCCGGCCGAAGTGCCTAGCCATAAATATCCGTCGCTAGTGTGGAATGCAACGTTCACCAGATTTGCCGGAAGACCGTTCTGTCGCAGCCAGACATTGTGACCATACTGCGAAATTGTCTTTTGGGGATCTAAGGCATAAACTGCGTCCGTCATCATCGAAAGCATCGATGCAATCAAGAGGACGGTCAGGATAAGGCGCCTGATCAAGTCAGACATTCTCAATTGAGTGTGACCTTTCAGAAATTGCTGTCGTTCGGATTGAGACTTCACCCACGACGAACTTTGTTCTGGAAGCGGTTCCAAAAATATATGCACAAAAAAAGCCTTGTTGTCTTCTAAAAAGGTTGCCCGCATCGTTTACTAGCATCATCGGCATTCCCTTCTCAAACTTTAACACATGATTAATGATTCGGTGAATGTCACGTCTCGATTCATCACAGCTATGTCAGAAGCCTGCAATAGTGTTCACGACTACACCGGAATAACATGGGCAGAGGCCGATTTCGTGGCCGTCCGGTAGTCCAAGACTCGCGTCCATTTACTTAGACTTCTTCCAAATCAAACGCCCACCTGCCGCACCGAAGCACACAACAACACATCTTAGAGATTGATTCTGAAATATTCAATCTCTCCTCAAAATAAAAAGTGATATCCACTTTCGGGGAGGAGAGTTGAGGATCTTTCAAGCAATGGTCCATCTGGAGGCCGTTCAATCCTCTGATGCGATTGTTTCTTTCGCGATCCAGAATAATATTGATCCATAAACAGCATTCTCAATTTCGTCAGGACAAAGGATTGAAAGACCAGCTGCCTGAAAAAGACTACTCGAATCTCGAGCTGGATTACAGCAGCGTGCATCCTTTAAGAAATCTCCTTCACATATACAGGGGTCAATACCTGAAGATCGTCCTGTCGATCATCCTATTTGCCATAAAACACTCCCCCGTCTGGATCCTGCCGATCATTATCGCACGAATGATAAACATAATCAGCGACACGGCCAGATATACAATCCACGACCTATGGGTTGTCGGAATGATTTTCTTCGCGATAATATTACAGAATATACCGACGCACACGCTTTACGTGAGGGTCTTCAGTACCGCATTGAATACTATGCAATTGAATTTAAGATCCTCGATAGTGAGACGACTCCAGGAGCTCTCAATATCATTTCACGACAGTTTTCAATCCGGACGTCTGCAGACAAAAGTCTTGAGAGACGTCGAGACTCTCGAGATACTTTCGCGCAATCTGATGAATTCTGTTTTCCCGGCAATCCTGACGATCATCGTGGCATTCTCGGTAACCGTCTTCAGTCAGCCGTTAGTCGCGGTCTTTTATATAGTTTCCGTACCCGTTTCTTCCAGCCTTGTTTTTATTTTTTCAAAAAAGATGACTTCAAGGAACAGAGAATACAGGACAGAGATCGAGTCGCTCTCAGCGAATGTCGTTGAGATGATTCAGATGATCCCTGTTACCAGGGCTCACGCTGTTGAGGACGTTGAAGTGCGCAAGATGAATTCAAGGCTCGAGAATGTAAAACGCAAAGGAATAAAGCTCGAAGTGATCGGGGCTCTCTTCGGCGCGAGCTCGTGGACCTCTTTCCAGATTGTAATGCTCGTCTGCCTGATGTTCACCTCCGTGCTGGCTTACCGGAAAGTGATAACGGTCGGTGACGTGGTCCTGTTCCAAAGTTACTTCGCGATGATAGTGGGAGCGGTCAACCTGATACTTAATTCTTATCCCGATCTTGCGCGCGGATTCGAATCGATACGTTCGATCGGAGAAATCCTGGAGTCTCCCGACATCGAACAAAACGAAGGGAAGAAAGCCGTCACGTCCGTAACCGGGAGCTTCACATTTGAAAACGTTATTTACAGGTACCCGGGCGCCGAGCAGCCGGCGCTTAAAGGGATTTCGATCCAGATACCATCGGGCGAATCGGTTGCATTTGTCGGAGAGTCGGGGTCCGGGAAGTCAACACTCATGAACCTTGTCATCGGATTCCGGCGGCCCACGTCAGGCAGAATACTTCTTGACGGAAAGGATATGCAGGAACTCGATCTCAGGCGATACAGGCGGTTTCTTGCGGTTGTTCCCCAGACAACTCTCTTATTCAGCGGATCGGTGCGCGAGAATATCCTTTACGGCCTTGACGGCTTAAAGGACGCCCGGCTCTGGGAAGTACTGGAATTCGCAAATGCCGCAGAATTCGTTTCAAGGCTTCCGCAGGGTCTTGATACTGCACTTGGCGAGCACGGCGCCCGATTGTCCGGCGGACAACGCCAGCGAATCTCGATTGCCCGTGCGCTCGTCCGTGATCCGAAAGTGATCGTTCTGGACGAGGCGACATCGTCGCTGGACGTCGTATCGGAATCGTTGATCCAGGAGGCAATCCGAAGGCTCGTGAATGGCCGTACCACATTCATCGTGGCACACCGGCTCTCGACGATAAGGAATGCCAGCAGGATAATGGTAATGAAGAACGGCACCATCGTCGAATCGGGAACGCATGATGATTTGATTAACGCGAAAGGCGAGTTTTACAAGTTCAAATTGCTGCAACAATAATATTTCTGCTGATCGCAGAATTCTCTAGGGCGATTCCAAAGCCTCAGATCTAGTCGATTCAAGGCATTCCAATCTTCTTGATGATCGCCCTGTTCTGCTTATTGCAGATATCTTTCCCTTCGGCTGAGAACAAAAAATCTATCCGGTCTTTGTAGAATTCAGTTATCTTTCCACGAACCATCTTCAACGTGCTGTTAAGAAATCTATTTTGTTCTGTGAAACCCTCACCCAGAACCGCGATCGCGGAGGGGAGCCATCGCTCCGGAAACTCGCCCGAAAACTTTCCGCCTTTCCTATACTCGCCGATCTCCGAATCCAGCAGTTTCAGCGCGGCGGCCGGCCCTTCGTCGGTATCTTGAGAGAGGTTTACGTTCTTGAGATACGAAACCATCGCATCTTTGTTCGGCACAAGAAGCGCGACGGTATACGGAGATTGATTATTGTAAAGAAGAATCTGATCTATGTAGCGGGAGTTATCGGTGATCGCCTCCTCGATCCCTTCCGGGCTGTACTTCTCGCCGTCGTGACTTATCAGCAGACTCTTCTCGCGGCCCAGGACGAACAGGAATCCATCTTCATCAAGATACCCGAGGTCGCCGGTGTGCAGCCAACCGTCGCAGATAGTCTCGCTTGTCGCTTTGTTGTTGCGCCAGTATCCAGCCATCACGTTCTCCCCCTTCACCACGATTTCGCCTTGCATCCCTGCGGGCAGATCTCTTCCCTCTTCGTCACAGATACGCAGAGCAAGATCGGAGACAACGGTCCCGGACGAGCCCAGTTTATGCCGTTGAGGGACGTTCGCGGAGATTACCGGCGAAGCTTCAGTTAGCCCGTATCCCTGGAACATGGGAATCCCAATCGCATAAAAGAAGCGCTGGAGTTCGATGTCAAGCAATGCACCTCCACCTATGAAGAATTCGAGCCGCCCGCCGAAGCTCTTCCTGATTTTCCTGAAAATCAGAAAGTCGTAAAGGTCGTATTCGAGCTTCGTCATGAGCGATGCGTTCTTACCTTTGTTCCACCCGTTTCCATTGTAGGCATATGCGACTTTGAGCGCGCGCTTGAAGAGCTTCTCTATCCGTTCTCCTTTCTCGTGAATTCCCTTCTCAATATTCTTCCTGAAATTCTTCGCAAGAGACGGGACGCTCAAGAGGAAATGAGGTCTTGTCTCCTTGATGTTCAGCGGGATATTCTTCAATGTCTCCATCGGTGATTTACCAACCTGGACCGATGCGAGGCTCGCACCGTTGTACATGAGAGCGTATATGTTCGCCGTGTGAGCGAAGCAGTGGTCCCACGGAAGAATAGTAAGCGAGCAAAAGGACTCGGGTACGTTGAGGAGTTTGGATGATTGTTCGGTGTTCGATGTATAATTCCGATGAGTCAGAATAATCCCTTTCGGATCGGCGGTAGTGCCCGAAGTGTAGCAAATATTAGCGGGATCGTTTTCCGCCACGGACTTCCATCTGGCCTCGAACTCGCCACCGTAAGCCCTCAGGTAGGATTCGCCCTTGAGAAGCAACTCAGAAAAAGACATTTCATCATTGGCGCCTGCAGCTTCACCATCGAGAACGATGACTTTCTCTATCTGGGGAAGGTCTTTTCTAACCTGTCGAATTTTCCCCAGCTGGGCACCGGACACGATTATCATCTTAGTGCCTGAATGTGCAAGCCGGAACTTCAGCTCGGAAAGTTCTTCGATCTTCACAGAGAGAGGGACGTTGATGGCTCCGGCAAAAAGGATCCCGAGTTCGGCGACGACCCAATCATTTCTCCCCTCGGAAATAAGTGCGATCCTATCTCCCTTCCGAATTCCGATACTCATTAAGCCGGCGCCACACTTATGGACAACTTCCCGGATGTCCTGGTAGGTTGTCCCGACATACTTATCGGTTTTCTTTTCCCACAGCATAATGTTCGAGGAAAACTTTGCTACACTCATTTCGAAGAGGTGTGGGATTGTCTTCGGCGTTGAGTTTGTCATGATTCCTCAACCTCGTTTAATAATAGAATTATGGGGATAAAATTGCGGTTCAGTTTAGCAGGCTTTATAAGTTGCAAGATTCACCGAGATTTATTCCTGGCATTTTACGGAAAAATACAAGACATCGAGTCTGGGAGAATGTGCGCACCTGAATCCGCACACATCAACATGCTTATGCCTGGGGGGAAATGGGTGACCGATCCGATTTGGGATTTCATCAACCCAGTGGCGCCTTTCCCACTTTCATGAGTGCACCATAAAGTTTAGTTGCAGCGTTCGGGCTTCTGTTGGAGAGGTACTCATATTCCTTGAGTGCCTCTTTAAAGCTAAGGACGCCAATGTAGCACAATCCGAGTCCGAGATGAACGGTTGGATTTCCCGGTTCGATCGCATCTGCCTGTCTGAATATTTTTATTGCGCGCTCGTATTGTTTGAACTTCAAGCTCTCGTTCGCGAGAACCAGGTACTCCATGATTCCTGCAGTTGCAATGTGCCGTCTCGTCCGATTGAAAAAATCATATTTGAGATGGAGCCGGCCTCTTTTTGTGAGAACTGAGTAACCGGAGAATATAGCCACTCCTCCGGCGACGCCGCCAGCAAACTCCATGCTATCCACGAAATCGGTCAAGAAGATGACCGGGAAAAAGAGATAAACGAGAAAGAAGATCACAATCCATATTACCGGCGGGACAAGGTTGACAAGGACGGCGCGGTACAGGAGTTTTTTTCTCGCCCACAGGACCAGCGCTTTAGGAAATTTGTAGAAGAGAGGTAAGACGACCTGCATATTTATGAACGCCCCCAGAGCGAAACCCGAAACGATCTCGACGAAATATAAGACAGCCTCCTGTTCCATCGCAGATTAAATTAACATCCGGGAAAACAAAATGCATAAAGTGCCGACTGGCCCAAGAGCGAATTTATTCGCCGGCAGTAAGAGACCTACGTTGGAAGCATGCGTGTGCAACGTGCCAACTGCAGCCGACCGGGGAAATTACTTTGCGTTGTAGGTCGCTTTGATATTCCCGTTTCTGTCCACCAGGAGGAGAGCCGCTCTTCCGGGGGAAATATTTATTCTCACATTTGCCCCGCTGAGGTTATCATGGAAGCTGACCATGCTGTCATTAGAGCTTTCAGAAGTCAGGACATAGAGCGTTGCATTCGGAAGCCGTGTAGGACAAATAAGTATTCCCGGATCGTCGCAAGTTGTTGTGTAAGGTGCTGTTATTCCGGCTTTGTCCATCGCATACTTGTATATTCTGCCCACCGCGTCGAGCTGAGTCGACAATTCCAGAGGTAACGCAAAATAGAACAAGTGGCCGCGTCCCACAGGAATGTCAAGAAATGTGTTGTCGCCCGGGAGAACGCCGCGCTGCAAATAAGTTGTTATGTCGTCCGGATAGCTGAGTCGCGCAGAGTCACCCGGCCACCTGAGTTCTGCCTCACGCGACGTCAAGTCTTCGTATGAGTAATGGACGTCCCACGACTTGGTGCGCGAGGGATCTGCCAGCCAATGTTCGTCAGCGTCCGCACGTCCCGAGAATAGGACTGTTGCCCCGCTTGACACCTTGTCCATGAGTACGTCCCAGGCCTTCGTCGTTAAGATCCACGGAGATGGAACGATGATCAGTTTCGCAGGGGGCATTTGAGAAAGTTGATACTCGCCGACGACGAATGCTGATCCGCGTGCGTGCTGATAAAGCGCTCGCACGGCGTTTCCCTGTGCGAGAATCGAGAACTTTCCAAACGGAGACAGTTGAAGCGACTGCGGAAAGACTATGGCAATTTCAGGTTGCTCCACTGAGGTCGCGTAGCTTTCCGCATCGTGGGCAAAAGTGCCCAACCCTTTCATTACTTCCATCCAATCTTTGTAGGAGCCGTCGCGTCTCAGAAGGCCGAAGTCATCGCTTCGCGACCAGTCCCACTGGATCGTTCCGGCGTTGCCGCCGGCGAATCCGAGGACCAGTTTCCTTTCGATGAGCCCAGTCCCGCCGGCGTCATCCCACCTCCACCTACCATCCATGTTCCATACAGGTTGAGGACCAGTCTCTTCAATCAGGTTCGGCTTGAATGTGGTCTTTGAAGCCATCGAGCTCCACAGAAGCGCATCATCGTGCCACCATGTGTGATTGACAGTAAAGTCAACATCTGAGTTGGCCCAGAACTGTGCCAGCACACGATCAACGACTCCACCCTCGTCCTGACCTACGGTCACCAGTTGTTTGGATCCGGTGGAACGGATTGCCTGTATGATCGTATCGGTCCATTTGATGAATGCGTCCTGCGCGAACAGGTTAAAGTCCAACGCCCGGATGGTCGTTGTGTTCCCGTACCTCGAAAGCTCCATGTCGGTTGCGGCCGGGACGGGAACATTCTCAAAATTCCCCAGCTCAGCTGGCGAGACATGCCATGCGCTCGCAAGCGTATCGATCGAGGCATACCGCTTTTGAAGCCATTCATGCCATCCTGCCAGTTCGTTAGGATCGCCGTTTGGTGAGTTGCCCTTCCAAATCATTTTCGGATTACTGAAACTCGGCTCATTGATCAGGTCAAAGCTAAGAAACGGAACTGAGGAAAATCTCGAGGCGATTGTCTTGACGTACTCGGTTTCCGCATCGACAGCAACGGGATCGAGGTATGGGTTTGACCCCGGTCCAAGCATGTCTCCTTCCTGCCCTTGTCCCTGCTGCAACTCAACCTGGGGATCAAACGCGAACAGAGTGAATATCACCTGCATGTGGTGACGTGCGGCCGCGTCGAGGTAAGCCTCGATTGCACGAAGCAAGCGTTCGTCCGCCGCACCAGTGACCTCGTCGAGATACCTTGCACGGTTGAGCCATGTTCCTGTCCTGACAACTGTGATTCCCTGCCGTTCCATTTCGGTAAAGTCCCGTTCCCAGACATAAGCATTCCCTCCGAGACTGCCGCCGACAAAAAAGTCTGATGTGTTAGGATCGGTTGAAAAATAATTCGTACCGGTCATCAAATAAGGCTTGCCATCGCGAAGAAAATAATCGCGTCCTGCAGAGAGTTTGTCACCCGATTGGAGAAGCTCTTCATCCCGGACTTCGACACCTGAGGTGTACCTATCAAACGCCGTGTCACCGTGCGACAGTGTTGCCCGCACCAGGTACAGGCCGGGTTTATTCAGCGGTGAATGAAGCCCGATCTCCTCGTGCAGTAAGTTTCCGCAGGAAGTCGTCCGAGACTCAATCACCTTCGAACCTGACATGATTTCAAGAGTGAGTTTCGCGGGTTCACCGTTTCGAAGGACATCCACTGCTCCGGAAACATGTCCGCCCTGATCCACTGTGAGCTGCTGGATATCGAGCCAGATCCGAACGCCGCCCTGAGAAGCGTAAGCAGCGGCTTCGCGCATTAACTCGATCCCATCCCCCGAGGCCCAGTAGGAAGACTCTGAATCGAAACTCAGAAACACGGCTCTGCGTGCAGGTTGAGCTCTGCCCACGGCGTCGTCGGCGACGATCGGAGCAGCGAGCCGGTCGCCCTGCGTGTCGACAAGAAATCCGACTCCCCTATATCTCCAGCCGAAACCCGCGTTAGCAAAGACTTGTCTGGGATTGAGGGAAGCTTCATGGAAGAACGGCGCATCTTCATCCCACTTCAATTTCCACGGACCGTGCTCGGTAACGGCATACGAATACATTATTCCAAGGTTGTGCGAGTAAGTGTTTTGCGCATTCTCCGTACGCCATCCACCGCTATCATGGTACACCGGGACATAAAGCGGTCTTCCTCCGAGTATCAGCAGGTTGCCGTGATTCAAATGATCACGGATCGCGTCCCACGCATCAGCGGGAAAAGCCGAACCAAACGGCAAAACCAAAAGGTCGCCGGTGTGCAGATTGCTTTTGAGCTCGTCGAGGTTGACGAACCTCGCATCGGCCTGTGCAAATGCTTTCTCGAGCGATTCACGTGAGATAACGCCATTATCGACCGATGGGAAGCCCTTTTCATAAAATACGACGATCTTCCCGGAAGCCTGGATCGAGGTGAAGATAAGGAGAAGAACAACGTATGCGGTAGAACGAAGTAAATTCTTTGTCATGGCAGAATTCGCAGTTAGTTTCGTGATATGAGTTAAACCGACTGTGAAAGTTATGGACAAGAATTGGAAATTGCGAACGACCGGGTAGCGAGTCAAACTAAGGAGTTATTGCGACGACATGAATCTCCATGTCTGCGAACCTCCCGATGCTCATGCGAATCGAAAGGACAGTCCGGGCGTTAGAGTGAAGGCAATGAGCGAATCCGCGAAGCGCAGGATTTCCCGGCGATCAAGTTGGTTCCGAGACCTGTCGCGATTGCAACGCCACATTCCCGACAAGATCCGACTCCCTGAGCCTTGTCGCGAACAGCAGGCCCACGATAATAAGCCCGATCATTGCGAGCAGAGATGGTGTCATCGAGCCGGCGGGACCCACCCTAAAACTGTCCATGGCGAAAATGAATGCGATTCCCGATATCTGGCCCATGAGGAGGAGGAGACCGTTAGAAGTTCCTTCAGGTGTCGGCCTACCGATCTCCGCGCCATATTGAAACCCGATCGGTCCGCAGCTCAAAAGAAAGAATCCAAGCGCGAAACATGAAGCGTACAGAAGTCCGACGGTACTCGCGAAGGTAATGCCGAGCAGTCCCGGAACAGTGCCCGCCAACCCGAGAATAATGAACGGCACTCTCTTTCGATAACGGTCGGAAAGAGTAGGAAGTATTACGGCTCCGACTATGCCTCCAACGATCATGAGGCCGCCTGCATTCCCTGCCTGAGTTGCAGTGAAGCCCCGGGGACCAATTATATCCTCGATCCATGTTGTCACGCTGTTGAATACACCGAGTCCTACGAAGAAGATTGCCATGAGGAATATGAAGTTTTTCTTCCGCAGAATTTGTTTCATCCCGTCGAACATGAGCGCGCGTTCCTCGAGTTCAGGGGGACCCGGAGGAGTCGCGGGATGTTCTCGCGCGAGCAGAATGAATACTACGGCGGCGGCAATCGCACCGATCCCGTAGTACATCAGCATGTTGGTCATCCCTGCGCTTAACGCAAGGGGAGGTGTCAGAGCGAGGCCCGCAAGTATTCCGATGTACATTGCGAGTGAGCCGAGTCCAGACGCGGTCGCGCGTTCCTGGATTGGGAACCAGCGGGCCGCAACTTTTGTCAGGGCATTCAGGATAAATGGCTGTCCCACTGCCGTTCCAATTTGCGCGATCATCACGAGAGTGAAATTCGACGCGACCATTCCGCGCATCAAACCGAAGATGCCTGTAAGCGCCGCACCGATGCCCACTGCAACTCGATAACCGTACGTGTCGATCACCCATGAAGCCGGGATGGAAACGACAAGATAAGCAATCATGAAACTCATCGAGAGAAGTCCGATGTCGAGCTGCGAGACACCGTAGAATGCTGCGGCGGAGTCAGTGATTGGAGCGAATGTTATCCAGACCAACTGGTTAAATGCTGCGACCAGCATGTACACCAGCAGTATAAGCCACCGATAACCATATACCTTGAAAGCGGGCTTTTCCAATTGAATCCTCCTCCGGCAGGTCGCGGTCTCAGATTCCGCTGGCTGCCCTATTGATCCTGGTTCATTTCTGAAATATCAAACCTACTCAATCAAACGTGGAACCGTAATTCGAACGATGAAGCCGCCGGAAAAGAAGCCTGTTCATTTTGAGACTTTTTCCATCAACAAATCGAACCGAATAATTTATGCGCCCGTACGGCGATGTGCAAACGGAACTCGGGCAGATCTTGAAAAAAATATCCGACCGGTCAAATTTCTCGTTCGACCGACTATGCATGATATGTATGTTTAAACTATTAAGTAGCACTTGAAAGTCCCGCCTGAATCCATCTCTTATCATTTTACAAGCATCAATTTCTTCGTGGATAGAAATTTCTCTCCCGATACACCCTGTGCTGTGACCCGACAGACTCCAGCTCGCCGCATCATCAACAGATCGGAAAAGGCCGCCGTAAGTACCGGTGAACACCGTGTCTGATCCGGTTGTAAGAATAGATTGAACTGTACCACCGTAGGGTCCGAAGGTCTGTCTCCGGAAATATTGAGAATAAACTTAAGGAGCTGATACACAAATTGCCACTGCAATACCCAGGGACAGCTTGCCCATGACGATATTCCTTTCCTAATGTAAGATAGGATGTGATAACTTTGCGGAAGGCTGGTCAGAATCAAATGTCCAGGTCTCTATTGGCTCCATGGTTCAGTGATGTCGCAACTCGATGATTAGGAAAAAAGTCCTTCTCGATTAATAGTAGACAACCATTTCAAGACGAGGATGGTTCCAGTTGGAATAGGCTGGCTAACAGAGAGTCATCCGGGTGCAAAATGTGTTATGGTGATTATGTGGAAATGTGGAGGGGTGGGCGCCGCTGCATGTGAGGAGTAGTGCAATGCCGGGTGCATCACAATTCTATGGGCGGCCAATTGTGACGATCAGTATTTTACAATTTGGACAGGTGTTTCTTTGCCGTCTTGACGTTTCCATTCATTGGGTAGTCTTCCACGAGCTTCTGAAAAGTCTCTCTTGCCTTCGCCTTCTCCCCCATCTTCTCGAAACATCGGCCGATCATGAAGAGCGCGTCCCCTATCTTCACAGATCGCCTGGAAGTGAGTATTTTCCGGAATTCCTGAAGCGCTTCCCGATAATTCCGTGCCGCGAATTGCGATTCCCCGATCCAGTAATAACAGTGAGCAGCAATGTCGTCCGGCACTTTTTCAATCAGAATTTCCCTAAATGCCATTGCTGCATCGGTGTAATTTTCCGAATTGAAAGCCACCAAGCCGTTTTCGTACTTTACCAGTCTGGCAATGTTCTCATTTGCCCTATCGACATTTTCGTTCATCGGATAGTGTCTCACAACTATTCGGAAGGCCTCTATTGCTTGATCCCTTTTGCCCATTCTTTCGTAACATCGTCCGATCATGAACTGCGCGTCGCCCTTCTTCACAGATGATCCGAAACTGAGCACCTCGGTGAATTCCCGCAGGGCCTCCCCATATTCCTTCGCCGCATACTTGCATTCTCCGATCCAGTAGTGGCAGTGGTCAGTAATATCATCTGGCGGGTTCCGATCCAATATTTCTTGAAGCGCAACAGCCGCACCGTCAAAATCCTCGTGCGCAAATTCCCTCAATGCATTCTGGTAATCAGTGATCAAGTCTTTTCCTCCGACTGCCGATTTGTTTGGCGTTTTTGTTTCCGGCCACGTCATCTGCTTTTCGGCGGCCGCTACACCCTCCGCGTTTATCGCCTGTCTCAAACTGTCTCCCCTCTGTTTTGCTGCTGCCCACCTCATTTCCAATTCATTCAGTCTCGAAATCAATCTCTGCGCTTCGTCTTCCACGTTGAGATTGATCTTCCACCCCCGGTTTACAATTACAATTTCAAGAGTATCGATGACATCACCCTCTTGAGAACGATGCACGGTAAGGTCCAAGGGACCGTCCTCCTGCATCGCCCCGAGGAATTGAAGCTGCGTGGAATCCACCGAGAGGGTGTAATTCCCGGGTGCGATATTCATGGCGTAGAAACCGCCGTCGGCAAACGTATGAAGGGTATCGCCGTAAGTCCCTTCGGTCGATCGCAAGATGACGCGGGTTCCGCTTAACGGTGTACGACTTCCGTCTTTTTCAAGATAGACGGTTCCCGAAATCGTCCCTCCACGGTAAAACGGGATCTCGATTCGCTTGAATTGATTCGGGTCGGCAACAAAAGAGAACTTGTCAGTTGTCGGAACCAGATTAGGATCAATCTGCTGCCTGTCGACTTCAAGATTGTATCTGAAATAGCTTTCCAGCTGCGACACGTGTATGACACTGTCGCTTCCGAGTTCGACTTTCCCCATGCCATCTAGCTTGACACCTTTCGCGGGGATCAACTCATCGCCTGCATCATACACGCCATTATCATTGTTATCGACGAACAGTATCACATCGACGCCGCCCTTCCCGATCTCTTCTCGGTTTGAAAATGACACTCTGTTGCGATCGACTCCTACCGAACCGTAGAGCGAGTGACGCGAGGTGCTGGTCCCGCTCGATACATCAAAGACCGAAGATTCGCGCGTTACATCCAGGTCCATGATTAGTCCGGCCTCAACAGTTGTCAGGTGGGCAGCAACATTGTGCGTGACTCCCAGGTTGAACTGGAAGACCTGAGCGAACGTTTTCGAGGCTTGCAGGGTCACATCCTGGAAGGTTTTTGCACCCAGGTCGTAGCTTGCCTGCCCGCGCAACAAAAAAGCCCTCAGGAATGCAGGCAGAATTGATCCTCTTGGAAGTGAGTACATAGCTGTAACCGCGACAAGCCCATCGCCGGCAAAGTTCAACGGGCGCACGCCCGAACCGTTCGTCACCTCACTATAACTTATCAGCAGCTGTACATCGGTAAGACGCGTCGAGAGATCGAATCGCGGTGACAGACGTTTGCCCGGCTCCGCATCAATGTAATCCTCGGAGAGCCTGAACCCCGTGCCGGGAGAGATGAACGTGAGCGGCAGGTAGAGTGCGAGACTCGCGTTCTGTTGCGGCATCGTGCCGATGACCGTATCAGTCAACATGTATTTCGCGTACTGGACGAACACGCCCGCGTTCGAGGCGAAAAGAGTGTTTGCGTCCAGTCGATAATATGCGTCTGGCGCAAGATCCATATCGACAATGTATTGTGAGAACAATCGGGATGAGAATCCACCATGATAGATGAGTTTCCCGAGGCCGCTGTTGAGACTCTGCTCGAGGCCGCCATTGATCGTCAGCCAGTTGGTGGCGCCGAAAAGAAAATTGGCATCGCCCAAATACACATCCTTCGCCGCCACGGTACTCTCATCCGCCTTCCCGGCTTGGATGTCGTAACTCAGCACGCCGCCCGGCACAAACGAGAAGGGGACTTGAACCTGCTTCTCCTCCACGTTGATGTCGCCGTATTTAGAGAAGGTTTTCACTGCCAAGCGCATCGTCCCGTACATAAGCGGGAACTGGAAGCGGTAGTATCCCGCCGCATCTGCTCGCTGGAAATCGATGAGGCGATCGTTAAGATACAACTCGACATCGGACTCCGGCTCTGTATATCCGTCAACCACGTAGTTGTCAAACATGACTCGCGGTTCAACCGGTTCGTTCGAGAGTGCGATGCCGGTGACCCTCGGGATGAACTCACTGCTTGTGAGGATCTGACCCGCCGCGAACGAGCTGAAATATTTATTCTCCCGCACGACATAGCGCCAGCGAACGTCGCTGTATGATGGGGTCTGGCCAGTGCCAGCGATAAGGCTCCCCTGCACATCGCCTCCCGCGACTTCTCCTCCGCCGGTAAACGTCATGCTGGTTGCCTGCGATGAGAGACCGTTCAGTGAATTAGTGATGTTATAGTCCAGCACTGCGCCGTCGATTAGCGAACGCTCGCGATCGAACCTGAGCGGATATTTCACCGGCACCACGGCGGTGCTCATCGTCTCCGATCGCTCCAATAGAGTTCTCCTGCGAACGAGTGCGGGGAGTTCTTTGTCAGTCTCGGCGATTATCTGAAGCCGGTTCATATTAACTGTGCTGTTGACGCCGAAAATCTCTCCGAATTTTTCCGGGGACATATAGATATCCATGTCACCTTTAAAAATCTCATCCGGTGCAAGTCCGTATCTTTTATCACCAAGCGTAACAATCCTATTTACCGGATCGATGACCAGCGGAAATTTTGAAGAGAGGTACGTTCCCTTTATGACGTTTTGTCCCTCGATCGTAAAATACACTTCGAAAATGTTGAACAATTCCATAACGGGAAGGTAAATCCTGTCGTTCTTGACGGCCACCGATATATTGTAACTTCCCAGTTCTTTTAAAGTGAATCCGAAGACAACTTCTTCATATTGCGGAGATTGTTGACTCAACGACTGAGACGGCGCAAGGAAAGAAAAGGCAGATGTCATGCCTAGCACCGCGAGGACGACTCCCACAGCGTGACGAGATTCTCCTGACATGGGCAAGTCACACACTGGCGATGTATCCCAATTCAACCCGCAAGCTGATTGTCCTGACAAGCATTTGCCGGTTACACTCTTTCGTCACGCCTCGGTCACCGTACGACACGTTTTAAGGTAGTCCGTCGACCCTTCAAGGCATGCTGTGAAACGCTTTAACACCTTAATTGCGACAAGCCCTGCCATAGGCGGGGTGAGCTCAGCGATGAGGCGCCCCCTCAAGATTCCAGGCATCCTCGCCCAAAATTAGTGAGCGGAATAGCTGCAGTCTGCAATCTGGCTCCTAGTATGGGATTGCTTCGGCCGAGATCTGCAGACTCGCAATCACGAATCTGCATCGCGCCCATTACGGAAGATTCACTGTTACTTCTTTTGATACCGGGAGTGTCTGCAGCAGGTCCTCCGCTGAGACGTCTGAGCGTTTCGTCTCATATGTCAGCACTAACCGATGCGGCCCTTTTCCTGCCTTGGACAGGTCAAGTTCCATCTTGTCTTTCATTCTAAAATAGATTGAGATGGTTGATTCGAATAGTGCTACCCTTTCATTTGCAGGAGAAAAAAGCTCCGCTCTGACGCTTCCGATGAAGGGTGCAGTCCCAGTGCGCTCGACATCCGCAACAGCCTCAAGCGTATCATTATTGATCAGAGTGCTTACGTCGTGGATTGTCAAGCCTGTCGAAACATCTCCCTTTTGATAGAAAACGGGAAGTATCTGATTAAACCTGAATCTGACTTGAGCTGCTACCGAGTCGCTCTGTTTTCTTTCGATCTCTGCAGATTTTTGATTCGAAGTGACTTTTACTCTTGTAAAATAAAAAGCATTCCTAACGGAACCGTTCGTGCGCACCTGAAATCTGACGGTCTGCTCTTCGCCAGGGTTCAGAGTAAAAGCTTTCGGATATGCCTTTATAAATGGATTCAGGGCATAAGCTTGGGCTGCAATAGTATCGTTGTAGTTCATCACCGGGTTCCCTGCACTGTCTGCGCCCGGATACCCAAAAGTGAAGTCTATGCTGATTTCCTGTGGGGTTGAAGAGTTGTTCGTTATGTAAAGGTTGCCGATGCCGCCTTTGCCGTGAATGAAGACTGACGACGGAGCTACACTAACCTGGGAGTACGAAGCTTCTACTCCGAAAGAAAACATTATCAAATTGATGATTGTCGCTGCCAAAGCTGAACTTCTGATCATGTGTTTCATGAGCGTCCTCCAATGTATTCTAAGTTAAACCGCCGGACCCGATGCAATTGACACCTGCCACCGAGAGAGCATCCATATGAACGAATCTCTGAACTTGGTAAAAACAAGGGAAGCCCTCTGCAAAAGGGCCTCCCCTCGCGCCTTTCATTCAACTGGAAATGAATCGCGCATTACGTCTTCTTCACAGTACATAATCGACGGTGAAGGTCACGGTGCCGGTGTATGTTCCGGCCGTCTGGGCTGCTGGAACAGGGTTTGACGTGCCCTGCTGGTACAGATGACCGCCTATGTACAGTGGCATTGCTGTCGCCCCCAAGGGTATGTGCGTCGTTCCGCTGGCAACTGACGTAGATCCCACCTGAGTGGCCCCATAGGAAACCAACGGGGAGTATGTCACAGAATGGGACGCGCCATCACTCAGGTCTTGGGTTGTCCAAGACACAGTGACGTTCGCACCATTACTTCCTGCGACCGTGAATCCTCCGAGCGTGGCACTTGCTCCGACGTTTGTCCAACTTGATGCTGCTACGGTTGGATCTATCGTCGGTATCTGCCCCACGTTGATATTACTGAAGTCAACATTTGCGGCAGAAGCAAGGGTGATTGTAGCAAAGATATTCGCGCTTGCGTTAATATTCTGGGTCTTCGCATAACCCGTTTGCGCGAAAGAGTTCTCGCTGCATATCATCGTGACAATCGCGATGAGCGCGGCGAATTGCAGTTTACGCAACATAAGTACCTCCTTTGTACTTGGTTATTTGTTGTTCAAAATTATTTCTTCTCTTTGCGGAAAAATCTTTCCTCAAGGATCATCTTTCCTAGATGAACTCGACAGTTACGGTCGAGATCGGCAACGGATATTCATTTCCCATTTCCTCCTTTTGCTGATGGATTAAAAAAAACACATATGCCACAAAAAGTGGATTCCTTGTCTTCATAGAACGTTTCAATAAACTGTTGTTCCTTAACCGGAAGTCTATGGCACTCTTGTTCGTGATTGTAGCTCGCCTGAAATAAGTAGTCCCATCGTTCAAGTAACCGCAAGTGATCCGTGGTGAATTCGGGTTCCCGTCTCTAATCAGCCCGGGAGTCGTGACCGTCACGAGAACACTTATGTTTTCGTACGCTGAGATCGCGTAACCTGAGCTAAGGCTCACGGTATCGCGCTCACCAAATTCTCCGGAGATAAGGTCTTTGAGAAAAGGCGACTCCTCAATAAGCAAACCCTTCATCCCCGCATCCATCTTTGATATGCCCACTGACGATTCGACGTTCACTTTGATCTTGAGAGTCGGTTTTACCTGGGCCTCGCTCTCAAGTGGAATCCCGGCAGTCAGTGTCATTACTGCAATGGCCAGCACGATCACCCATGCGGTGACCGATCCGTAGCTTGTCATATTACTAGCATCAATATGTCGTGTAATCAACGCTGACATTGATCGTTCCCGAATAAATTCCAGGTGTAACATTTCCCACCGGTCCCAGCGAACCATAGAGAAATAGATATGCTGTCGCGGAGGGAGGTGTATAACCACCGTGCGCTGGTGTCGGTGGCGGAAGTGGTGTACCCGATGCCCGCCGAAGCATAGGCAGCGTAATTGCCGTAAAACCTGAAGGTACCTGGACCGCAACTGCTTTTGCGGCTGACACAGTGTCTGATCCAAGGTTCGAATACGCGAATTGACAGTTGAATGATACCTGGTTGCCCGGACCACCCGCACCGACGGTGAGATACGAAGGAGCCATAATCGTTATCGTAATATCCCTTGTGGCATCTCCGACGATTTGGATATACTGTGACTCGTTGTCGTTCAAGGCGATAGTCACAGTCTCATTGCTGTTGCTGACGATTACAGGCTCTTTGTCGTTGAAGTTCAAGTCTCCGCTGACGTTCAAAGTGATGCCCTGAGAAGTTGTATAGGCTCCGAAATTTATTTTTTGTGCCGCTCCCTGGCGGCACTGAAATACGGTCAACAGAAGTATCATTCCCATCTGTTGGATTGTGCGTGCGAGAGGAGTCATGGGAGGTATTCCACCTCGATAGTAAGGTCCATCGCATAATTACCAGGGATGATGTCTTCAATGCCCGAGAGTTGACCTCCAATCCAGACATAATACACGCCCCGGTCACTCAGCCTGATTTCATTGTTCTGTGTGAGGAGGGTCGATTCGCTCTGGACATCGGACGAACTTCCGCTCAGGTTGTACGTGAAGTATAGCTGCGATTCGCCACTCTCGTGCTGGAGAACAGATTCCATTTCGTTCGTCACTCGCACTAGACCGTTAGGATTGCCGACTATCTTGATTTCTCCGGAACGCGGGTCGGTTTGCGGATTCAGGACAATTTCAGTAGGCGAGAGAGTGGAAATATCGAATTCGAGATCTTTCATCACGATCATGTCGAGATTTCCTACCACAGTTGCAGTAGCAGTGATCGTTGCTATTGCCTGATGCGCCTTTAGCGATTGAGCGCAAGCGACGGCGCACGTCAGCACGCATACCGTGATGAGGCATCCGAAGAATCTTGTCATCGGACCAGGACCATCTTTTTTGTTTGCACATGAGTTCCAGCAATCATACGGCAAAAATAGACACCACTCGCCGCGCCCCTTGCGGTCCATGTAACTAAATATTTGCCCGTCGGATACTCCCGGTCCGTGACGGTGGCGACCCTCTGACCCAGGACATTGAACACCTGGATCGTTACTCGAGTGGGGGACGGAACCCAGAAAGAAATGTTCGTGGACGGATTGAACGGGTTCGGATAGTTCTGTGCCAGGTCGGGAGTGCTGGGCAAATAGCCCGCGAAATCGTTGCGCGCCGAAATTGCGACACGGAAACGGATCGATGTACCGGCGCCCTTCGACAACTTAGAGACAGGCACGGTATGTACGACCGGCCGTGGCAGCACAGCCGGCGATCGTTGGGTAGATGCAAGACTAGATTTCTTCTGCAAGAAATTACCGCCTGACGGAACCAGATCGGGCGGCGTGTTGTATCGAAATGTCAACTCGCCCTCCTGTACCATGTTGTAGGCTTTGCCCGTGGAATCATCCATGAGCGCGATACTCCAACCGGACGGAATTTGTCCTTCGAAAGTCCAGCGCAGCGTGAACGATCCGTCGAGCGGTTGTCCTCCTTTTGTTCCCCCGACGTACAGTGGCAAGATGAATGGATCAGCGAAGCCGGTGTCCGGCAGATCCTGAATTTGCATCGCAGGCTGGCCTTGTCCGGCGACGGAATACAGAATCAAATACTTGTCGGACGGCGGGACTAAACTAAATGCGTCGTACGGATCGTACGTCAGTTTTCCCGCATCTCTGAACATAAAGTACGCTTGGGTTTGTATTCCATTGCTTAGGAGATCGAGACGAAGAACAGGCGGCCGGGCCGTGGAATCGCTGGCAACCTTCACAAGAGAATGCACCGGCGATGAATCCTTAGTCAACTTTTTAAGTGGACTCCCCTTTGCCGAATCCATTGCTATCTTCCCGAGAAAACTGCCGCCGGTCGACTTCACACCATTGTCGCATTTCAGAGACGGACCGGCGCCGTTCGCCTTTACCCAGAAAGCCTGAAATGGCGCAACAAGTCCGCTGCCGAGGTTCCCGGTTGTCCCATTCCAGGTCTTGTATCCACCGCTCGTGTCGGCCGGATCCCAGATGTAAATAGTCCCATCCATATTCGCCTTTGTCCAACCCGGAGAAGCATCCCAGTCGATCGTCGAGGGAGTCGGATTGCCGACAAGGTTCCATCCGTAATCCACGGCATTAGTATCGACGTACGTTGTGTCTGACGGCCCGCCGGCTGATCGTGTGGTGGCAGTTACGCCAAAATCAAATGCCGTGGTCAGTGGCTGCTCCGTACCCGACGCGCTCATCGTGAGTGGAAGTACGTCACTATAATTGATGCTGGCGGTATCTGATCTCTGTGCCCCGTCGAACACATAGAACATATAGCCTCTACCGAGCGCCACGCCATCGGAAGTCGAAGATGGATCTCTCCACGCCTGGAGTGAAGAGCCCTGGCTCGTCTCATCCCACCAGAGGAGGTTGGGTTGTAATGAAGGATAGCTCGAACCCGTGAAGCCCTGTGTGACGAAAGGAGCTGCGAACATTGAACCGACGGTGACATTGTCGGGAGACGCCAGCATTCGCCATCCTGCACTCCCTGCGATATTGGTTTGCGCCTGAAGCGTCGGCGCGCTGCTGCTGAGATTTACATAATTCGAACCGGACTGAAGAATTATCTTTCCAGTTCCGGTTGTTGTAATGGATGCGCCGGATCCAAATGTAAGTACAGGCCCGGTTGGAAGATCTAAACTCGAGCCGTTGCTAATTGTCATTGAGCCGTTAATGGTGAAACTTCCAGAACCACCAAGCACTACGCCGGATGAGTTACTGACGATTACATTATTGAAGTTCTGGGCTGACGCCGAACCGCCCATATGCTGCAATGCCGTGCCGTTAAATGTCAAGGTTCCTGATCCCGCGGAAAAGGTTCCATTGTTGGTCCAGTCACCGCCGAGCTGAAATGTTCCATTTCCGCTGGTCGTGCCGCCGTTTGTATAAGACCCGCTGAGTTGAATAGTCCCGTTGTTCGCTATTGTGCCGCTCGCGTTTCCGACATCCATAGAGACGACGAAGGCGCCAGAAGTCAGTGACACAACGGCGCTGTTGTTGGATAGCACCTGTCCCATCGAGACATTCGGGAGCCAGATCAACAAAGCACCGACTAGATATGGTGCTATTGAGAAATTAAACTTTCCGTCGGCTTTGATTAGTTGAATCAATCTTTCAAGTGTCCTCAATATTCTTCCATCTGCCGGGCCGCCTCCGTTTGGGCGCCTGAATCAAATATGCATTCACAACCAGATACCGTTCACGGAGCAATTTTGACAGCAATAATCCTGGTTGCATTGTTACCCTGGCCGTTCCCAGTTAATGCCGCTTTAATCAAACCATTCGCTACTGAAGATGTCCCTTGAACAGATACCGTGGTGCCGGCTCCAGTCGTCACCGTGCAAGTCATTGTAATAGTCGTCGCGTGAGGATTGACTCCAGGATTGTGAGCCTGACCTGACGCGTAAACTGTCGTACCATCCCAAATCCTGGCGTATTCCACGTCAGCTGTCCCGTTTGCTTTACCCATTGTAATTGACCCGGTGATGAGCCAAGTACCTGCGCCCGGGGTTATGGAAGCGCCAGTGTACCATGTTCCTGCCGTCACCATCGTGACATCAGCACCAAGGGCGCCTGAGGAAGTCGTCGCCGTGATGGGCGCTTGCCAAGTTGGTGCGGCACCGGTCCCCGTCAACACCTGACCAGTGGTTCCCACAGCTGTAGATGTCGGCGTCGCCCCTGCACCGCCTCCGATCACAACTCCGTTAGCGGTGAGAGCAGCTGAAGAGGCAATTGTTCCCGCAGCCGTAAATCCGAGTATTCCTCCCGAGTTTCCTGAGATTAATCCTGTTCCGCCCGCGGCAACGCCCAATGTTCCAAATGTCATTGCGTTAGCGCCACCTCCACCACTTATTAGTGGCTGACCGGATGTGCCGGCGCTTGTCGGAAAATTGAAGTTGTAAGTGCCGGCTGCTGTCTGGGGCTGCATGGTTATCACTCCGCTTGTACTTCCCGCCAACCCCATAGTGCTCACAATCGGAGTTGACGTGTAAGAAGGCGCGGCGCTTGCGTTGGACCTATTACCCAAAATAGAGTAGGCTCCGGCATTTGAAAGAGTGAATGACAGAGCAGGCGTGCTTGTTGGTGTTGCTACCGATGTCGTGAACAACGGACTTAAGGTGCCAGCTGAAAAAGTAGTCACCGTACCACCACCACTAGCTGCAACAGTAGCCCATGTTCCATCGCCGCGCCAGAAAGTGGTGCCGGAAGCGCCTGTTCCGCTATTAAGATTTGTAACAGGTAAGTTGCCGGCAACGTCTGCGGACAAACTGACTTGACTGTAAGACGGGGCTCCGCCGGCGTTGCCATGTAAGACTTGTGTTGTTGTTCCTGCAGCGCCTTGTACAACCGCGGTACCGTTTGAGATCATGATGGATGATCCCGACAGTGCGGCACTCGAATTTGTCCCGCCGTTGGCGATAGGCAAAGCGCCCGCACTGCTAGGCAAAGAACTCAGGAGCGACCAGCTGGGTGCTCCCGACACAGTGTTCATCAGGAGCGCACCGGTCGTACCTCCCGGCGTCAGTAGGGAGACTGCACTTGTTCCGTTGCCATACATCAGGTCGTTTGCTGTAATCGACGATAGACCAGTGCCGCCATTTGCTACACCAAGAGTAGAGTTGGTTGCGGAAATCGCAATCCAGCCGCCGTCGTAATAATAAAAGGATTTGGTACTCACATCATAAACCAGAAGCCCTTCCGCCGGACTACTAATACTGGTTCTATTCGCAGTAGTCATCCGAGGTGCCAGGAATCCCTTGAACGTTCCGGACGAATATCTCAGCTCAAGTATGGCCGTCGGATCAGGAGTGATTGTTGTTTCGCTGATTCCTACTCCTTGAGCGAATGAAATCCTTCCGAAGAGGATCAGGAATAAGCCCGCTTCAACGAGTAATTTTCCGAAGCAAACTTTGCGTGCCTTCCCTTCGCGGCTCAGTCCTCCCGCGCAAGAGGAGGGTGCTAACGGCATAGTATTCATGACCGATCTCAAATTGTTATACTCCTTCTGCGTATCATTCAAATTACATTCACGATGATTCTGCGCGTTGAAATTGTCAGCCTTCGAGGTGGACTATCTCGACGGTCGTAACATTGTTGAATTCTCTCTCCACGAGGGACCTGATTCCGTGTTTACGGAATTGCATCCCGAAAGTGGCCGCTCTCCCCAAAAATTTCATTTGAAGTGTAAATCCGCCCGACACGTGAAAAGTTATTCCCGCATTCCGAAAAAGGTCGACACCCCGTGCGAAACAAGAATCAAATGTCTTCTCGATCAGACCGTCTTCGACTTGTGCGGAAGGAAGCACTATCAAAACGATCGCTGCACTCGCTCTGCATCTGTCTTGTGCGATGGATACAGGCAGTCCTGCGACGAAGATGACAGAGACGAATACGAGGATTATACATAACATGGTCCTCATTGCTGCTACCTCATTCTTATCGTGGTAGTCTCTTGCCCCAGGATCAGATCCCGGACATCTGTCGCCGGACTTCTCCGTCTCATGAAATCACGCAGCACTTCGATCCCTCATATCTCATACCGCCTGCACCGATAGTAATGGAGGTCTTGAAGTGAATTTGTTGGGACGTGTATTGAAATGATTGGAAGAGGGATTGAACCCGCGGCGCAGGCAGCCATCGATGGCCGATTGTAGAGCGTCACTTCGGGGGGGCTGACGTCCGCCACAGGCGAATTCTTGCCCTCCCTTTTGTTATTTCTTCGCCCGGATACGCAGTTCTTAGGGGCTCCTTTGACAGTTTGCTTGTCCACACCCTTTTCCTGACATGATCACACTTCCACTAAATTTATCCCCTGTACCCGTCAATAGCAAATTATGATAATCTTGGGTAGCGGCCTACTTTGACGCTACCAATATGTCCCATCGTTGAGTGCTCTATCGCATTTGAAAATGACACATTGTTATTCACGAACACTCCTATGCCGCTCAATTATTCTATACGAGTATGTCCCGTCAGAATTATTTATATGTCGGGATGGCGCAAAAAGCGCTCACGGCATGCCGCAAGGCGGCATCGGGAATCCAAATGGAAAAGAGGAGATGGATTCCCGTCCCGACCTCGGTCGGGATCCCGACATACAAATATTTCGACGGGACTAAGAGCACGTCCCTACGATCTGACCGTCGATCTTGCATGCGGACGGGAATGACCGTGAGAGAATTTGTCGATGTCAAATCTGTTTGAAAAAGCCCACTACCTTACTTTGGAGTTGTTGCAGTCCTATTCCATTCATCCTAACATTGGACAACGGGATTTAAATGTGCTTCGGATTTCAGGTCCTCAAGAGTGATTTTCTCCGATCCAATTCCGCGCCGGTCGTTGCGAGAGCGTTCGCACCTGTGACGGCATTAGACCTGATGATCATGTTTTGGTCTTCTGCTGTAGCAAGTCATTTCCCAATCAGCCAAGCATAATTCTGTAAATGGATTGCCCGTCGAGGAAGTAGTTATCACGGGTTAGAAAAGACACATGTCGCGCATTTTTGTCATGATTGAAGTTTTTAGAATAGCCCGCGTTTCTTAATTCTGACTTGCAGAAAGTTGGAGACCTCCGGACCAAAGTCCAGCCACATCGGAATACAACTTCTTAGATTTGAAGCTGCGCTATCTCATGATCGATATCGCAATATCCCAGCCGCCATCGTCAATGTTACACGGAACCTGTCATCGACAACTACGATGTCTGCCTTCTTACCCTTCGTTATGCTTCCGGTTTCCTTGTCGATTCCAAGTGCACGCGCCGCGTTCAATGACATCATCTTAGATGCGTCAGGAAGATTAATCCTCGCCGCGGTTGTCAGGAATCTAAGAGCATCTTCCATAACCAGCGTGCTTCCTGCAAGCGTACCATCATCCGCCCTCACAACACCTTCTTTCACGACCACTTCCCTTCCTGCGGATGTGTACTTGCCATCTCCTTTTTCAGTTGCCCTGATCGAGTCGGTGATCACGAGTATATGATCCGGCGATTTCAACTTTACCGCCAATCGAAATGTCTTCGCGTTAACATGAATCCCATCAGCAATCAACTGCGCGTCGACACAATCCGAGAGGAGTGCCTCCGTAAGTATTCCAACTTCCCGGTGGTGGAGAGGCGGCATGCTGTTGAATAAGTGAGTAACCTGCGTTACACCTCTTTCGATCATCCTTGCCATGATGTCGCCGTTCGCCTTCGAATGGCCGACCGAGATGGCGATTCCATTCTTAATTGCGTGATCGATAATAGGATCTATGCCGGGCAATTCGGGAGCTACGGTCATTAGCTTGATGTGACCTTTTCCCGCCGCAGCTACCTTCTGCCATTCCTCAAAGTTGGGCGCTTCGATATACTTTTCCTGATTTCCGCCGGTCATCGCCCTGTTGATGTAAGGACCCTCGAGGTGAATCCCGATTATATTCGTCACTGTTTTGTGACTCTCGAGAAATTTCGCCATCCGTTGAACTGCCGGAAGTAGTAGAGAATGTGAAAGTGGAGACAATGTGGCGAGAAGCGTCGTAACCCCGTGCGAGAAATAATATTCAGATAGTTGTGCACAAGTATTGTCATCTGTATCAACAAAATCATGACCCCGCCCGCCGTGCGTATGGAGGTCGATGAATCCGGGCATAACGATTCTACCAGCGCAATCGAGAATCTCAAATCCGGCGGAAGGAAACTTGGCATGTTCGGTAAGCGCTTCACTTATCGTTCCATCCTCGACGAGAAGTGTACCACATTCGATAACGCTTGTTGGAGTTACAAGCTTTCCGTTTACAAGTGCATAATTGTTTTTGCTCATGACTTAAGAGAAGTAATCCTTTAATGAAATCCGGATAATAATTGTAAAGCCCGGACAGAAGATCAGTTCATTCTCCCTGTTCCGGATGCTCTGGAGATTGATACGTACTCGAATAACATTATACACATGTGAGTGAAAATACAACTCGCACGGTTTCAAGCGAAGTAATCTCCCCAACGGAGGAAACAATAACGTCCTCTTTCCTTTCAGCCTGATGTCTCCTGAATACTTAGGACTAGCCATCGATAGACAACCTCGTTTCGTCAGGACCCTGCACATCCTCTTGCATTTCGTTCGCTCATGATGTAAAGTCTTGCAGAGGATCATGGCAATACAGACTTGCTGCTTGAAAAACCTTGGAAGAAACTTCATCCCCGCGCGACCCGAAGATCGAGAGAAATCGAAATGAGAAACAAAG
Organism: Candidatus Kryptoniota bacterium; assembly: GCA_036567965.1. NCBI lineage: Bacteria > Pseudomonadati > Candidatus Kryptoniota > Candidatus Kryptoniota bacterium. The sequence continues at coordinate 18,990 of DATCTN010000021.1, read as the reverse complement.
TTTCGACCACTCTAGTCTTGATTATTCTTCTTTCATCTTTACTCGCGAGCTGCTCCAGATTTGGACACGCGGGAGCGTTCATCCAGGCCCGACCGGTAACATGGACTGTATTGCCTGACAGTGTCGACCCGCTTTTTGCTTACGAGTTCAAGTGCGGAAACAAGTCCTTGAAAGTGCGTACAGTTGCCGGGCCGTCCTGGGGACTGGTAGGGATTCCCGCCATACCTTTTTTCCCATTCTGGGCGGGAACGCGGAGCAAGTTCTTCTATGATATCGAAGTCTCAACATCAGATAGTGTTCTTTTGGTTGAGCCTCCGAGGGTTGCGCTTCGAATAAACGACAGATCGGAATTGATATATCCGGTGGAGGTTTTCCACGCCCAATCGAATCTGCAGAAGCTTCCCGAGGAAGGACTGTATCACTGGGATGTAAGATTTCCACGCCGACATGAGATCCTCGCAACTTATTTCTACAAGTTCCCGTTGAACATCAGCTCAGCAGACTCGTTTGATGTCGCTTTTCCTGAGGAGTATCAGGGCTGCAAGGTGGCAACGATCAAGTACCTCTACCAGTCAAAGTTTTTCTACATACCTTTTTATGTTCCGCAAGATTGAAGGACTGCTCCCAATTCCTGAGTGCGTGCAAATATAACTTGACGATCTTTTTGACTGGTCAAAGTGCCCACATTTAATTCCGATTTAGCACTTTTCTCTTATCGTCAGCATCGGATTTATCAAATTTATACGAGCACCGGTGTCGTTTTGGTCACTCGAGTATATAGTGGTACAGAGCGGTACCCGCTGAGGTAATGTTTTGGTTACTCTGCTCTCTCCCTCTATTCCTGGATGCAACCGCTACACAAAAAAAGTCCCGCCACCAATGATGATAGCGGGACTTACGAAACGAAGAGACGAATGAGTTACTCCATGAGCAGTTCGCCGAAAAGATCGGCTGATTTCTGCCAAAACAATTTCATCATTTTGTCATCAACATTTTCTTCGTGGATACGTAATTTCCCGAAAAAAGCCGATAGAAGTAGACGCCGCTGGAGAATCTCGACGCGTCCATCTTCACGCTGTATTCACCCGGATCTTTGGTTTCGTTTACCAGAGTTGCTACTTCTTCACCGAGTACGTTGTAAACTTTCAGACTAACCTGGCTGCGCATTTCAACCCGATAGCTGATCGTGGTTGATGGATTAAACGGGTTCGGATAGTTCTGTAACAAACTGAAACTGCGTGGATCATCCGCGGCATTCTTTTCATGGACAGCCGTAACGGCGGAATATTGAATGAGATAATCGGTGTGCGCGTTGCTATCAGGCTTGACCCGCTGGTTGAGAACCATTCCGACTCCGTGCGCGTAATAATGGTATTCCAGGAAGACGACCTTCCCAAGACTATCATAGTGCGTTTCACTTTGCATGACGCAATTCGTAAACGTCCCTGCAGGCGTCCCAACTGTCGCGGTGTCGCTGATAGTGGAATCTACCATGAAATAGTTGCTATACGGATACCGGATCGAGTAGCCAGGAACAAGACCCTGAGTGGGGAAAAAAGGGCCCGGGCTAGGAAGGATGGTTGCCGAATCTATGTCGGATGATTCTTCGCCGACTGCCGCGACAAGTATATTCCTTGCCGAATCCTCACTGAGCCAGAGGACATTGAACACATCGCTGAAGATACCATTATCTGCTTCCTCACTGTCCTTTTCCCTGAAATAGACTTTTCCGGAAATGGAATCTGTTCCTTCAATGGTGTGCGTCGTAGTTCTCGCGGCCCACCCAAGTGGACCTTCATCAGCATGGAATTTCAAGTAGTTTCCTATTCGCAGCGGCAAATAATAATCTGACCCTGTCTGGGCAAAAACATTTTCAAATGCAAGAAGAGTCGCGCAGATAAACAAAACCGGGAAAAATGGTTTCACAAGCATCTCCTAATTTTTTCTGAAGAATAATTGTAAATGACGATTCGCCCCCTTATTTCAGGAGCAAGAGTTTTTGGATTGCATTAAAGCTCCCGGCTTGCAGCCGGTAGAAATACACACCGCTGGGTAAGCCGCCCGCATCAAAAGTTACCGAGTGACTTCCCGCAGCTTGACGCTCACTGACAAGCGTTTTCACTTCCCTTCCAAGTACATCATAAATTTTTAATGTAACATGGCTGACCGCTGAGAGCTGATAGCCGATAACTGTCGACGGGTTGAATGGGTTCGGATAGTTCTGACCTAACGAGAAGATGCTGGGCGTTATGCTTTTATCACTTACTACTCCCGTTCCACCGTTGGTCGTATGGCCGATGACGCCATAGTCGCCCGTAAACCATCCGTTGTTCGCATCCAGGAAGAAAATACTAAAGATCGCACTGTTATTATTCTTATCCCTATAGCTCACCGTCCAGCTTGAGCCACCATTGGTAGTGTGCAGGATTACCCTGTCGGGACCTTGATCCTGAATGCCGTCGTTTGTACCAATCCAACCGGTATCCGCATTCAAAAAGAAGAGGCACTTACTGTTTGATTGAGGAGCAATGCCAGTATTAGTGATTGAAGTCCAACTCGCACCGCCATCAGTTGTTCTCAAAATTTTTGCATTTCCACCAACCGCCCAGCCATTATTTAGATCGGTAAATTGCACGGCATTAATACTCCCGGGCGATTTGTCTGTATATTGCGTGACCCAGTTAGCTCCCCCATTCGTGGTGCGACGAAATAATAAAGATGAATCCTGTGAGTTCGAGGGTATAAGCGACCAACCGTTACTTGCATCCACAAAATAGAAACCACCCACAGTATCGGAAGCAACCGAACTCCAACTATTTCCACCGTCAGTACTCTTCCGCAAACTTCCACTTCCGTTGGAAAGGTTATAGATAAGAGCCCAACCATTGTTTTCATCGACGAATTGAATTTCCAATCCGACTTCGCCCGAGTCTGTAGATATTATTTTCTTTTCCCAGGTGCTGCCTCCGTCGGTAGTTTTGTGAATCACAGCACCATGGCCATCACTGAATCCCTTGCCTATGGCGTTGATCTTCCAGCCATGAGTTTGATTGACCCAGCTCATGGTGACCGACGGATCAGAAAAACTCCACACCGTGTCGGATGGGAACGGCGTCATGACGGACCAGTCTGTTCCGGCGTTTGTTGTGTGCAGCAATTTGCCGTCACTTGCAGAAATCCAGCCTTCGGTGGAACTTACAAATTGAATTTTGCCGCCACCCGCTGTATCTGCTGTACCGATTGTGGGATTCGTTTGATATTCCCATGTTTGGGCTTCGGCAGCTGCCGTCACCACTAGGGACATGAATAGCATTATTAAATAGTCGAATAAACTCTTGAACATGACCCGTTTCCTTTCCCAAGCGCAATTGATTTTAACCGGGATTCCCGTCACTTCAGAAGCAGTAGTTTTTTCGTTGCACTGTAACTTCCAACTTGTCCCGTAAGGGATCCTGCGGAAAGCCTATAGAAGTATACTCCGCTAGGCAAATAGGAGGCATCAAAAGTTACCGAGTGACTTCCTGCGTCTTGACGCTCATTGACAAGCGTTTTCACTTCCCTTCCAAGTACATCATAAATTTTTAATGTAACATGGCTTACTGCTGAGAGCTGATAGCCGATAACTGTCGACGGGTTGAATGGGTTCGGATAGTTCTGGAAGAGGGAAAATCCTTTTGCCACCTCCACCCGGTTCTCCTTCACAGCAGTTAACAGCTTCACCTTGACATAGCTGGTGGCTTCGTCGGGGTATGCTGATTCAGGTTCAAAGGACGTCGGAAATGTGGTCGTATCACCGCCGGTCGCCTTTACCAGAAGACTATCTCCAATGATTTTCCATATCCCAAGATTTCCTAACTTACCATTGCCGCCGTACCATGATATGTGATGAGGAGTGACCGATGTGTCGATGGCATAACCGGCAGTCATTGCAGTATCAAAATCCATTTTCATGGTAACGACAGAGCTACTGTTAAAGTAGTACGTCAGCACATTTGCCGGTCCGCTTGCTTTCGCCCAGGTCCCGAGTAAAGGACCACCCCCGACGGATAATGGTTCAATAATTCTTCCATACACGTCGCCGTCCGTCTGATTCATATCCACTCGTGTAGCGCCTAGCGTGTAATGCCCGTTCGAGAAACCGGATACACCTCCAAGCGCCATCTTGCCGCCAAGGGTGTCAAACACAATGAATGCGGTATCAACCGGCACGCCGGTAGTGCAGAAGTACCTTCCGATTACTCGTATAGGTCCCGCCATCTCCATCCAGGTTGCAAAATAGTTTGTTCCGTCAAACGCAAGCATAGGATTAAACGGAGCCTTGGTCGAATCGCAAATCGTCATCTTATCAGGTGCAACCGTCCCCGAAGTTGAAACGAAACGGCCATAGAGATTCCATGTCACGCCGTCTGCAGCCTGGTCGTGAAAAGCCACCAGATATCTTGAACCATCAAACGCCACCGACACCGGATTATCGCTCGCATTCTGACTGCCGTCTATCAAGAAGTTGGAACCGACGAGGGCACCCTGTTTGCTGACAAACTGGCCATAGATAAACTCATGGACATCCGAACCTTCGCACCATGCCATCAGGTAGTTTGTACCATCAAATCCGGCTGCCATGTCCCGCGCATAGTTGCTGCTGATTTGGACTGAGCCGCCTACGAGGTTACCTGATTTGTCTATGAGTTGTGCATATAGATGATCCTGTTGATTACCACCCTTCTCGTAAAGCAGGAGATAATCTGTATCTGTAAAAATAAGTCGGCCGCGCCCCTGTCCGAATTTTATGTTAACTCCTGTGGCAATGGTGAATTGTGTCCCCACCAGACTTCCGGAGGTGCTTATGAATTGTCCGTGAAGATCCCCGATGCCGTTCGTATCGCCGCCGGCAAAGAACGGGAATGGATCGGTCCACACCGCAAGATAATTCGTCCCATCGAAAGCGAACATTAAACCGGTGCCGGTCCCTCCGAATGAGAACCTGGGGCCATACAGAGCACCGCCGGCGGCGAGGAACTGGGCGGTAAGATCATTATGGTTTGAAACTAGCCCGATTAAATAGTGTGTGCCATCAGAGGCGCCGCCCTGACCGAATGTCGAGTCGGTGCCTACTGCTATTGGAAATTCCTGCGCCACGGCAGTACTCCGGACAAAACCGGCACAAATAAGTATCATCAAAATGGTAAGAGAATTTTTTCGCATGATGTGTCTCCTCTCGAGAGTTACGAGCGGCAAAAAGGTGGGAGTGATGCGCCCCGACTTGAGCCGTTGTTGTGCTTCGCTGCATTTGACATGCGACCTATCCTCGACTCACGGAATCCAGAAGGAGGTCGCCTTTGTTATTATGGACGCTGCCCGTCTGACATTTGAAGATACTTCCCCAGTCCGTGAACTGCAATCCACTAAGCTTTCTCCGGAGCAGGATGTGTGCTCGCCCACAGATCAGCATAATGACTTCCCCTGAATGCGCTCAAATTATTAGGAAACATATAAAAGTCCCAAAACAAAAATATTTCCACAACCACTTTCGCCGCAAAATAGTACCCTCATCTTCCCCGCTAGCTGCTTCTGTTCCACCCTATAAGTTGAACCTAAACGGGCAGGACATTATCTAAGATTACTTCGGATGGGACCCAAACGGTTTGTGAGACAGACTACTTTTTGATTCAGTTCAGAGTTTTTCCGGTGCAACCAATATTTGTGTGCGGGCACCATTTCCCCCTGTTGCACATCCAGCATGCCAGCTTACCTCCCGGTGAAAGCATACCGTGTAGTCGTCAACTGGCGGGTAAATACTCGCGGCATACTCACCAGTGAACTAAATGCACAGCAGCTGAAGGGGTGTTAATCGAAGTGTAACGACTTAGCAACATCTTCGACGGTTTTACGCTCATTCTTCCAAAGATCTTCGCGCCCTTTTTCTTCTTCTGCTTGCCCTCGTGCATATTCGGAGTAATCTTTATTGGCAGCAGCGACCGCCTTTTTCAGAATCGGCAGATGTTTGGCAACATCCTGCAGGGGACAGTGCATCACCAGAAATGCTCTCTCAACACTTGTATCCTGTAATGATAGCGCTTGTCCCACATTCAACGCCTTCCACTCCCGCTCAAATACCGTTCTCCACCCCTGCGTCGGAATTCCTGATAGTTCAAAATAGACCTGATATAAACTGTCTGATCCAATCAATGCACGGGTCTTGTCTGTGTTGAGGCCAACAATCCGCATCTCAGCCCCTGATTCTACCGTAGAACTTTGTTCAGTCTTAATCATATGTCATCTTCCTATAGATGTGCGGAACAAATCTTTCGGTACCTTGATTTGCCATAAAGCCAGGTTGGTGATCCACCTTTACTATTGATGAATCATTGAATCGGCATTGCAAGGCACGTCTTTTCAATAAGGTCTATTATTTCAGACCTCCAATGTCTTGTGGCTCGAGGAGGCCATGCTTCAGTTGCTCGTTTTTCTTCTCTCTTTTAGCCGCCTTCTTTTCTTTCTTGGTCTTGGCCGGCTTTTTCTTCGAGTCCCTTTTGCCCTCTTGACCTTTGCTCATGATCTTCTTCCCTTTCGGTTTAGATTAGGATCCCGCAGCGCTGTACTATTAGTCCCTGAAGTGATGAAACCTTTCTCATTATGATACCCAGAAATTTAACATCGCAAAGTAGGGCAAAGGGACGAAAAAGGGATTACATCCAGGTGGGGTCAATAATAGCCAAAAGGTTCATGGCAATTCCTCATTGCAGCGATTTCATCGGGCCGTGCCCGGGACAGGACTCTTCCAAAGGTGTCCTCCGATCCAAAGGATTTCGTCGGAAAGGAGTCTTTCACGTCCCGAAGGTCCAACCGCAGGTCACTTCGTGAAGGACTCCTTCGGAGGAAAACAGAAAAAATCGACGGTGGACCGCCTCACTTGTTCTGCCCGTGGCCCTCCGGAGGGATGTACAACTTGATTTCCTTGTAGAAGTTTGTGTTGTTGCCGCCGCTCGTTTGCAGTCCGGCCATGAAGAGCAGGTTCTGAGGGTCTGCGTGGTCACCTTTACCGGACTGGTATTTGGTTTTCGTCGTCTTGCCCGCGACTAAAGCTATCCTGCCGATCCTCTCATGTGCATCGTCGATGCGGGCGGAACACACGTGAAGCTGGGCCTCGACCGCTCTCCGTAGCGCGTCGGGTGCGTCTTTGTATGCCTCTATCTGCACCGACACTAACGTGTCGTGCATGGCAGTCCGGAGATGGCTGGACTCGGCCTGCAGTGAGTCGGTCTGCACTTTCAGGTCGTGAATCGTATTGTAGAGAGACGAGACATAATAACCTCCGAAGCCGCCTCCTATTCCGAATATGGCGGCCAGAATAAAAGTCACTTTCCAGTTCACTTCGATCTTCGTTACCCGGTCCTCGAGACTTTTCATTTGTTGTTGTACAAGAATGTCTTCCGGTCGATCCTTACCCATAGCGCCCTCCGAGATTGATGATCATATGAAAAAAGATGTCGCTCTATCTCACCTTACCTCTGCGTCCCAAGCTACTGCAGCTCTGCTTGATTCTGCCCGGTCGAAGCGGAGCTTGGAAAGAGGGTTTCCCCCCAAAGGAGTCCTGCGGACAAGCAGGAGCTTAGGAAAAAGAGAATCCGTGCCTTCGCATCGATTAACAATCTATTTGTCTCTCGAGTTTGACCTTTTAAAAGTGTTAGGCGAAGTTGGGCGTCGCCAGAACAGATGTTGCGAGAGGGATACTATATTCTCGTCAAAAAGTCTCGACCCCTTGCGGATATTGAATTCATGAGTCGTTAGAACTATGGGATGAATTAAGATGTGGTGGAGCAGGGTAAGCTGACACAGTTCCCGGAAGATATCGAGCCTTTGGTTTTCATCTGACAAGATAACAAGAATATCAACATCAGATGTGGGGGTGCGGCGTCGCACCTGACTTCCAAAAAGGAAAATATGTTGAATTGAAACAAACTTGATGCCCAGTTGTGAGACTTGACCTATCAGTTGGTTTACATCATTGAGCCGTTTCATTGATGACCTCCTCCAGCGCAGCTTTAATCTGGTTCCGGTTCTCCTCCACGATTCGTTCCAAAGCGTGTCTTTCAGACTTCAGATAGTCACGAGTTCTCATAAACTGCTGTTCAAACAAGGCTTTTTCCACTGCATCGTGGTTGCCACTCTGTTGCTGCATTTTGGAAAGCTCAGTGAAAGCCTCATCAAGATCATTTATCGATCGGGTTACATTTTCGCCAAAGTTTTCATTTTCAGTGAATGGGGTAACGTATTGAGTATAGTTTGTTAAGTAGTTGATCGCTTCGGAGAAGATGTCATAGTCAATAGCTCCTGTAGCGTGTGGCAGAGCGAAATTGAGCATGTGGAATGTGTCCACACAAAGATCAAGAAAGTAGAGGTTCTTTTCCATCGCGCTGATACTTGATTGCAGTCGTCTGATATCCTCAAGACGTGCTTTGATTGTCTCGGACTGGCTGAAATCTGTGAAACTGCGATGTAAGAGGATATTCATGAGTAAGGCAAAAATGCCTTTCCATTTCTTGTTTTCATTCTCAAGGATCGATGGTTTAATCTTTCGCAATGTCCATAGGATGATCTTATCGGGAAGAAAGAGCAAAGCCACGATGAGCAGGAGAATACCATAGAACAGGGACCTAACATTGTCCAGAATGAAATTCAAAATGTTCTCAAGCATGGTTTATCTTTCGAACCTTCCCCTGCGCCCAATTTCGCCTAACGTTTACCAAAAAGAAGTCGTTGCTTTCGCCCGCTATAAATGTCGCGCAGCGCCGAGTCATCGGGCGAAAGCAATGAAGCGACCATCTTGCATATATAATGCGGAGCGTCTCTTTCGTGCTTGTTAGTTGCAGTTTGCGGCGGTTAAGTTTCATCGTCGTCATTATTACCGACGGCACCCTGCTTCCGCATGAAATCTTGAAGAGGCTCGTAGGGAATGCGCTTCAATTTTCCGAAGTTCGTGTCTTTCTCGAAGTCCGAATCTTTAAGAGTAAGACCATCGCGAAACTTGGACATACTGTTCTTCTTGACCACCTGAGGGATGCCGTTGTGCCATCTGCCCCCACCTTCCTTGAGACGGTTGTCTCTTGCACGGATGCAGCGTATCATTGAAAAGAGTGCGAGATCAACAATTACCGGGTGGCATATCCCTGAGAAATCCTGTAACTGGACAGCGAGCAGCATCAGAGCGTCCTTGGCCGAATCAACATTGTACAATGTAACGTTCTCCTTCAGCCTAGCAGATGGTTCCCTTCGTGTAGGAGGACGTTTGAACTTAAGATCGGTGTTATCTACGAACAGCCCCTTCAGTTCAACACGGTAACCAGATTTATGTATGTAATCTGGATACTGCTCACGTTCGCCAACCTGGCCCGGGAATTTCGATAGACCAATTTGCTCAAGCTTTATACGATTCTCTGGTGAAGTTGCGAGCAATTGGATTTGAGGCAAGGCTGCGTCGAGGATGGTATTTACGATTACTGCGATTTGACTTGGTTCAAAGCCGGGAAGGGACCTTTCTGGCAAAGCCAACCAGTCCACTCTTAAGCCAATTAAAGGCTCGAATTCTTGCTTTAGTGATTTGAGTTCATTTGCGGTGATGTCGGCCATTGTGTTTTCTGAGTAAGTGAATTGATCGCGAGGGAGACCTTCCGATAGTTTTGCCACTCATTCATCGCAAGCTCCTTCAATTGATTATGTATAGATACTCTAGTGCTGAGAGGTGGAACAGTTATAGGAGTTTCAGCAAGAAGCTCTGGGTTCAAGCGGGGTCTTGTTCCACCCGATCCTAGGGGAAGATTGTCCAAAAAGTGATGGGAGCGAAGATAAGCTAGCCAGTAATAGGGAAGGTCGTCGTTGGGCGTTATGACAACGAACTCAGACTTTACTGGGAAATGGATCGGCCCCTCTTCGTCGATCCAATCAGCCATAGGTGTGACGATTATGTTCCCAAGGTATGCTCTCATCGTACCGAAGAGCAAAGCGTTTTCCCCCACAACAGCGGATGCTAGCTTACCGTGCCGAGCTTGCGGGCGCAAAGCAAAACTAAGGTAATGTCCCTCGGGAATATCTCGGTACTCAATTGGCTGGAAGGCCGTTTGTTCACCGACGATTCGTTTCAGAGGCGGTCTTGCTACGACAGCAAAATCATGAAGCGCGTGTTTGCTGCCGTTTCGTTTGTACACGTGTGGATCCCAGACAGCCCGTATGAACTCACTGTACTTGATGATAGAAAAGAAGTATTTGCCGTTCTTGTGCATAATGGAGTTGCGACTCTATATTCCTAAAATCTTCTGAATTTCCTTCTGCTCCACGAGGGCTTCTAGATCGTTCGACTCTGGGAGAGACGCATTGCTGTTCAGTTGCACGCCAGCATTGGGAACCGAAGCGAAGAACATCTTCCTCCCGTTAGTTGACAACAATCCCTTCTTGTTTAGAAGGACTATATCCGCTCTGGTGGAGGTACCTGCGGCTAAATGGAATACGCCTTCTGGCAAGCTAATTACTCCGAGCAAGTCCCACTTCTCTTCAACTATGGACCTCATGGACGCGTATTCACTATTTGCAATGAGAGAATGGGGAAGAAGACATACGAGCCTCCCTCCAGGTGACAGTAGCCTCAAAGCAGTGTCTATGAAAAGAGCGTCGCTGTTGCGATACCCAGCTAGGAACAATTCGCTCTGAAATTGCTCGTTGTGAATTTGAAGGGAGAATGGGGGATTGGCCAAAATGTAGTCTACGCGTCCGTACCAACTTGCGAACTCCTCATTCGGGTCGAAAATATTGACGTTAAGGAAATATTTACGATGCTTCTTAGGGGTGGAAAGGGATAGAATGAGGGTGGTAAGTTCGACGAGCGATCCTTCAACATCATTGGCCACTAATGTGCAGCTTTGCGCGTTCCAGAGTGTTGAAGCTTGGGAAAGAAATGTCCCGCCACCGCACGTGGGATCCATTATTACTGGACTTCCGGTTCGAGGCAGGAACCTTGCCATAACCGCCGCGACTGACCTTGGTGTGAAAAACTTGCCTGAACCTTCACGAAATCTCCGGCCAATGAAAAACTGATACCAATCAGGAAGAGAGTGACCGTTTGGATCGCGTTGAACCAGCTCAGACAGAGTTAAGACGAGTCGCTGATCGTGAGCCACCTTTGCATAGGATTCAGACCACTTCACGACGACGCTTCTAGGTATCGCTCTCAGTGCGTCGGAATATATGTCATAGTATTGGAAAGCGAGGGAATAGAAAGCTTGGTCGCCTTCCACGCCGTGCCTCCGCAACGCTTCCGCCAATCGCTCTTGTTGCTGATTAGGTCTCTTCCAACTCATGATCTTATATGTGTAACCGTAAGCTACAGTAATCTGACGACTTTTTCATGCGCTCAGCCGGCCGCAAATTGCAGCTAGCGTTTGCGCAATCACCTCGTCGCGCGCTCCTTTCCCGGGGTAATGTGATGAGCCCGTGATGAACCACGCACGATAATATATATATCAATCGAGGGTCGCGATTGCCGTCGTTATGCGGTCGTGCACGGCGGCTAAAATCGATTTCAAGACTCAATTGAGTGCCGTGAGCTGTTAAAATACATTCTTCGTAAGCCATTCGGCTCCCTGGATGAGTTCTTCTACCTGCTCCTCTCTAGGCTCGCTGTCCTTTTTGTGTACGCAGAGGTTTCGCAAGTCGGCCAGAAAAGAAGTCTTGCGCCATGTAGAGGTGTCTATGATAGATGCAGCCTTCAGCTGGTCATTAAAGTCGGCGATGCTAGGATTTTTCTTGTTCACCTTTATTGCATGATTAGCCGCTACTTTCTGCAGATGGCCCTCGATCAGCACGCCCATCAATGCTCCAGCCGCTCGCATGCTCACCTTTGCAAGCTGTCGGGCAACAACTATTTCTCCATCCTGCAGTTCGGCATACAGCTCACCCTCCACGTTTGATAATACAGAGTCAATCCTTTCGGTTAGTGAGTTCAAAATGGTGAGCTGGTTCAGGAAACATTTCAGGGCTTCGTCACGAGTGTCAAACTCGAAATAGTAAGCCTTAGAGGGGGCGACCCCCTTGAGGTAATCCTGGATGACGTATGTTCCGTACCCCAGAGACTTTCGCTTAGGGTCTATCTCGTAGTAGCTGCGGAACTCCGAAAGACGGTCTTGGGCAATTAAGGCGACGCCTGGGAGCGTTTTCGTGTACCAGCGTTGATAGGCATACGCGAAATGCTTGTCTTCTTTCTTTTGGAAAGCGAGGGCAAGATTAGCACCTTCTTCATAAAGGGATGTGAGTTCCGCCCTTATAGTTTCTCGTTTTGTCATAGAAGCTTTCACGTTCCTTCATTTTCGGTCAGTGCTGGCGACCGTGCATGAAGCCTAATGGATGCAAAAACACATATATGTGTTTTTATTTTCCCCATGCATCCGACAGCTCTATTTGTCTTATCTGTCATACCAGCCGCTCACTCTCGCTCTTCGCGCTCCACCATCCGTTCCATCATCCCCCACCCGCAACTGATGTGTAAAAGGTAGCCGGTACAGGAGGCATTGTCAAGCTTCCCGGCGCCTGCCATGGCACCCGATCCCTCCGAAGCGCCTCGCAGGCACTCCCGACCACCTTCGAGGTGCTCCCGAATACCTCCGGGCTACTCTGTACCACCCCCAAACCGATAGGGACTGCCTCTAAGGTCCTTCCGACCACCCGAGAGCCGCTCCGCACCAACTCCAACCCGGTTCCGGTTGCCTCCGAGGCAGTCCCGACCACTTCTGAGCCGTTCTATACCACCTCCAAGCCGGTTCTGGCCGCACTCGAGGCACTCACGACCACTTCGCAGCCGCTCCGTACCACCTCCGAACAGGTCTCGACCGCCTGCAAGGCACTCTGTGCCACCTTTGAAGCACTCGCTACCTGCGAATTGACTCTTTCACAATGCAGATCTTTGCCCGAAAGTCTCTGCTCGTTGCTCCCGGAAAAACATATCGACTCCGGAGCGGACTTTCATCCACCCCGGAGCCTTTCGGGACAAGAAACCGCCGCACCTTATAGTCAGAGGGGCGCGGCGGCTCTCCCTACTTCTGACCCGGGGTCGGGGGCTGCTGCCTGGACTTCTTGAAGAACGCGGCCATCTTTGCCGCGATCGTGTCCATGCCTGCAATCTTGTTCTTGTTCATCTGGACTGACGCGTAAACGTCGAGCGACTCCGACATCGCATCGCTCCTGGCCGCGAAAAAAGTGTCCGATACCGCTTCCGTCAACTCCAGTAAGTCACTTAGAATCGGTGACAGGTCTTTCTGAAGCTGGTAGTCCTTATTGAATTCCTGAAGGTTGAAAACACCTGACATGATCTCCGGATGCGCGGTCGTCACACCGTTTGCCAGGTCCAGGAACGGCTCGTAAGCATTCCCGACCTTGACAAGCGCCTGTTTCTCTTGAGGTGATAGTGTCACGAGCGCCGGAATGGACGCCTTTAACTGCACAAGCGCCGCCTTAGCAGCTGCCTGTTGCTCCGACGTCAGCGCCGCCGATACGAGGTTCTGCGCACACATGTTAATCCTCCATTGATTTTTCGCGAAGCGTTCTTCGACCCTGTTTTCTATATGAAAAGCCGACCGACCCGCTTAGACCGGCCGGACCACATAGCCACGGGGCTTGCGAAATGCCAATAGGAGCCCTCTCTCGAGTTCTCCCAGACAACACGTCAATGTAGGTTGGTTATGTCGGCCCTCTGACCCGCCAACATCCGTTTCTGAAACTATCTCAAAGCCCGTCCGCAGATGCTCTCTCTTAATAATCCCGCGGACCTATCTTGAATATATAGGGTAACATGGCACATGTCAAGAAGAGAGTGGAAGTTAATGGCTGAAGAGGAGAGGAGATGAAAATCCGCTAGGGGACCTTCTACGTCCCATGCTCCTGCTTGTCCGAGGTCCCGAAGGTCCAGCCGTAGGTCACTTCGTGAAGGACTCCTTTCCGACGGAATCCTTCGGATCGGAGGATCCTTTCGGGTAAGTGACCTGCGGTCGGACTTTCGGGAGAACATGCACGATCTTGCGGCAACGATAATGTGTCACTGCCGAACCACGTTCCATGTTGTTCACTTTTTCCGCCATGGCTTCCTGTACTCTCATGCAACCAGTTGAGCATTTGGCTGTCTAATTGATTTTACTTATTCGAAATTTTAGGCATTCCGATTGAATTGGATATAAATAATTATTGTACTTTACATGTTATTGCAAAAACAGATTTCATAATTGAATCGGAAATGGAAATGCTTGAACTCCCAATATTTGTTCCAACAAAGCCGTACTTTTGAGTTGGCCCAGCAGGAAGATGAGGAGATATCGTTGAATCGTAAATAAAACTAATAGCATTACCATTAATTTCTGGTGATCCATATGATCCCGGACCAATGGCTTGAAGTGTTATATCGATTGTGTCCCCAATATTCATTAGAACTGTTTGACCATTGCTTGAGCTCAGCAAATGGTGTTCAGATGTTGATGAATTATTATTTGTTGGATTGTTATTACTGCATGAAATAAAGCATATAATAACAAAAACCAAAGGAACTACTAATCTACGATCAAAAAAAGACTCTTGACCACGCATAAAATCCTCCTCAATTCAAAATAATAAATTAGCTCATTTCTTTTTCTTATTGATGCCTATCTCGGTCGCTTACTGGCGGTGTTGCAGCTAACGGATGGTGGAACAAAGTCGTGCCGCGCTCCTTCTTTTATTATGTGCGTGCCATGAAGCAAGCTCCATGATATACAAATGCGGAGCGTCTTTTTGCCGCGTGTTATGCGACGCGCCGTCATTTACATCAACGTCAACTCCCAAACGGACCTCGCAGGTCTTGTTGCAGAATCAAGATCAGGGGTTTCATCTCCACCTTCTTAGAACCACAATACATGTAACCATTAGGATCAACCGTAATCGTGTCGCCTCTGTTAACTTAATGGTCTATCTCGAACGCAGTACGCACTTCACGGTGGCCAATGATAGACACAAAGGGCATGCCTTTTTTATTTGGAGGGCGGCAATAAAACCGTTGCCCCTTGTAGTAGACTTTCAGGGAGTCGGGATACAATGTGACCTCTTCATTACCATTGAATGTCTGGTAGAAATCGAATACATGCCCCTGCCAGACTTGCAGGTACGTATCCATCTTTCCACATCCAAGTTCAACAAAAAGAGTGTCGGATGACCCTGAAAGAGGAATGTTGTAGAAGGTATCACAACCTATAACAATCAATGGCAACACGAGCAGTATGGCCAATATGGCTCGATGACTATTCATGATGACTTCCTTTTGACTTCGCGGCGGCGTGATGCATAACTACTCGGTTAACGTATTCGTTAATCATTCTCATTCAGCATGGTTAACGGACTCTTTCGTTTATCTTCTCTTTGATTGTAATCCACGACATATTCCCACTGCCCTTTTGTCGATGGGAGAATGTAAGTGCCCTCAGAGTAAAGAGCAAACGAACGGCCCAGCTCCCTTATTATTTACCAGAGCCTAGCTGTAACGCGCTACGATCATTTACTAGTTCACCTGCGCGGCTTCACCTACTAATGAAACGCCCTCCATTTATTTCATAAAGTTGGTGACTTTTTCGGCAATGCTTCAGTATCTTCCAAGCTTTACGCCAATCGTCACATTGACTCCGCTCAGATCCTGATTGGTAACTCTGGACTTAGCAATACTGTGATTCTGTTCGTTGAGCCCAAAGGCCAAGGAATAACTCAAACCAAGTACAAGTTTTGCAATCGTCGTAACATTCAATTCAGCATTCAGTTGTGGCTCGACAAAGTAAAATGCTGTCCCGCTCGTGTTGAGAAAGTTATCTAACATATTGGTTTTGGCATGCTCGTAGTCCTTTACTGTTCCAAAGCCAAAGCCTATCTGCCCACCGTAATGAAGGAGCTTATCAGCTTCGGGAATGTATTGCGCCACTAAGTGAAAGTAACTGTAGTTAGTAACATTGTGGCTGAGATTTGCGGCAACGCCAATGCCAAAGACGTACGTACGGTTTACTACTGCGCCCCAGTTTACGCCAATAAGCGAACCTACGTCCTTTTGAATCGAATTTGTTTTGAGTTCTAATGACCACAAAGAACCAAGGACGCTGTTGAATCCACAAGAGTTTCAGTTCCTTGTGCTTCGGCTGAGTTCCAGATAAAACAAATGGCAGAGACAATGACGAGGGTACTCACAACAACTGAGTTATTCAGTCTCATGATATAGTCTCCTATTTTTGTTAGTGGAAATGGAATTCAGGTTTTATGCGCCACAGCACGTCCATTAAGATGCACGCTTGCTTGCAAGAACGTCTGTGTCAATCACGCCGTCCTCCTCAGGTAATAATAATTTGATAACATGAAAAGCGGGCCGTCCCACTGGGAAGTGATAAGATATGCAGCGTGCTTCGCTAGCATGTTTGCGGTGGAACAGCCCGTGGTAAAATCCTAATAACCTTGACTTACTGCATCAAGCAGTTAGACGCTCGGAATTGGGACAAGTTTCTTCTCATGTTCAATCAAACGCAATGGGCGCACGCAAGCATAGACATAATCCAAATCTAGATTGTAGATCAAAAGAACCTGTTCACTATTCTGCTAGTACCCGAAGTAGAAAGATGTTTGAGACTTGATGTATAGTTTAAGGTGTTGAGGCTCTATTGCTGCCACGTTGTTCGTGGTAGGAACGAAGCAGCTGCTCTAGACAAACAAGCTTAACGTGATGGCAGGTCCCGAATAGGACCTGCTATTTTTTTAGCCATTTCTGGCCGGTAGGCCCTGAGACACTACAGCGTTAATCCTTTTGTTCAATAAATCAATGAGTGATTGCTTTATATATTAACTCAATTCCGGTTTGTTTTCCGAGATTCCTACTGTACTTCTTTTCCCGGAGATTATTCCAGTGCTCCATCACACCCAAACTTTTGCATCGAACACTATCACCTTCGGGATCGTAAAAGGTCTTTGAGGGCGGATCGTTAGCCAATGCAGCTTCAACAAGGTAACTGTCCGCGTAAGAAATGTCGATCATGCCAGGCCATTCGGAACTCAAGAAGTCAAGTCCGACGGCGTCTATTGCTACACCATCCTGGGAGATAAACAAACTCCCGGGCCAGTTGTTATTAAATGGCTCCATTCGCCATTTCGGAGTTGGAATTCCATTCACCTCTTTTGAACCATAGATTCCATCTATCATAAATAATACTGTCTTCTCGCCTAAATCTTTGTGGCCAAGATAATCGACAAATGTCATGTATTTTGGTTTTCCACTCTTATCCTGACTGAAATTATCGTGAAAATTCTTTCGGTAGTCTTTATCGATGCTGGTAGCTCCATAATAATTTTTAGCGCAAAGAGTAACGCCCTGCCCAATATGTCCTTTAAGAAGCGCCATGTTGATAACATAATCGGCTTCTATAACACACTTCACGAGTCCGCGTGCAAGTTTCCCGTTATCGACTGAGTAATGAATAGCATTTTGCACATATTCTGATTTCACCCTCCCATCGCCTCCGACATTATCCACGAATATAACTTCACGAAATTCGGAGTGGCATTTATTAAAAATATCATCGGTAATGAAGCGGCTTGCGTCGAATACGGTAATATTTCTCTGAGGAACATTGGCGGTAAGAATCAAACTGCGCAGAAGCGCATATACGAGTTGAGGTGAAGCATTAATGTTATTGTTGTCCACATGTGCATCCGTATTATTCTCATTTATTTTGATCGCAATCTTCTCATTTTTACTAAATCCTTTATCAATATTTCTTTTCGTTGCATTAAAATACCTGAACAGTTTATCCCATGCTTTATCTTCCTGTAGTTCACCGGTAAGAGAAGTGAGTGCAGCAACAAGCATCCTATTTACTTCTATCTGAGAAGTGTATTTGTCATCCCACCAATATCCGTTGACACCATCCCATTTCGCGACCAGAGTATCGTGAACCCAAACAACTCTTCCGGGAAATATTCCTCTTGCAGTGCCTATTGGCTTGTTGATACCCAAAACCATTGCAGCATTTGTTTGCGCATACAACACTTCTTCTTTCTGACCTGAAAGAAACAACACAAACAAAAAGAAAATCACAAGTATTTTGCATTTCGTTCCCAATTATTACCTCCTTGGTTGACATCCGGTTAAATATATTTTGGAATTAACAGCCTGAAGTTATCCAAAACCCAATCTGCACCCGACCGAAAAACGGCGTCCGTTTGATATTAGCTTCTGCTTTTACGGTTCGGTCGACCTCCATGCTATTGAGAGAATGAACGAATTAAGTGCGTCTCGTTCTGTCGCCCAACGTCCAGCGGATCCCTTGACAATAACTAAAATAAATAATCCGATATCATCATACAATCCGTCAGAGGCATTTGTGGCCGCTCTTTGGTCTTCACGAAGCTTTGGCAACCATGTGTCGCTCCATGCTTTTGTACGTTTGGACTCCCATATGATGGTACCACATTGCTGACCTAATTGGTTCACAACCTTCCGCAGTACGTCACCACCATGCTCGCCTTTGGGCACTGGCTCAATTAGATCGTCCGGAAACTTGGAGTGCAACAGGTTTTCCAACACGAGCTCTTGAACTTCTCCCTGGAGCTGCTCCGAACCCTGTTCAGCCTTTCGTTTCAGTTCTTCGATTTGCTTCTGCATAGAGGTGACCTGCCCCCGATTCATGTGACAATGTGAAGTTAGTGATCCGGTAACGTATTGGCAACCTGACGCGGATAAAAAGCATCTGGAGCTGATGGCCTGTAACCCAAGGAACTATGTGGTCTAACAGTGTTGTAATGGGTCCTCCAGCCTTCTGTGACTACTCTTGCTTCCATGACTTTATCGAATACCTCCCCATTGAGTATGACCTGTAACTTGCAAGAAACACTAAATGTCATCGAGAAACGCGGCGCACGATTGTCCAAAAAGCTCTGAAGGCCGACATGGGCTTCTCTAGA